>JAGXSU010000063.1 GCA_018333785.1 Methylomicrobium sp.
TTTCGCATTCCGAAGATAGTTGCAGTGATGAAAACGATTGCGAGGTAAATACTAATTATATTAGGCTCACTTTTGGATCAATTATTTGTGATGAAGATTTTTATAATACAAGAAAGACTGAGTTGGAAGCGTTAATTGCTGAGAGAAATGATTTAATTCATCATTTTTTGCCTAGGTGGAATTTTGATGAATTTGAAAGCGTGAGAGCCGCAGAAAAATATTTGGATGAGCAACGAGAGAGAGTTTTTCCAGAATACGAATTTCTTAAATCCCTCGTCGAAAACTCTCAGGAAGATAGAAAACAATTAATTGACTATTTATCCTCCGATGAAGGACGGAAAGATGTCATTCTTTCAACATTAAGGGGCAGTCACCATTTATTTGGGCTAATCAATTATGCTAATACAAAAAAGCGCAATGACGGTTGGGCTGTGTTGGATGCGGCTCAATCCTTTATTCGTCAAAATTATGATGAAAATTTTCTGATCTATGAGTTGACTTGGATAAAAAAAAATTATCAATGTAAAACGCTTAAGGAGATTGCAAACAAATCTGAGTTTTTTGAAATTCGAGAGGAACCAACTGATAAAGGCGGTGTTCGTGTTCTCTATCGAGTCAAGCCAGGTCTGGAATTCGATATTCGGTAATCGTTTAACTTAGCTAAATCGAAGGTTTGCTAGGTATGTAGTCCGTAGGATGCGGTGACGACAGGAACCGCATCGGTCGCGCAAGATGCGGTTCGTTCCTCACCACATCCTACAATTTGCTATTCGTCATTAGCGCATGGTTGCCGCCTCTAAAACTTTATAGAGGCAATAAAATGCTTGCCCGCTATAATGTCGCAACCCAAGAGCAAGCCCTGATCACAATCATAAAAGCGGCGATAAAAGCATTGAATCGATCGTCTATGGATTGGATCCCAGTGTATAAAAACTGGCTAAAAACCGCCTTGGATAGTGAATGCAGGATAGAAGATAAAAAGAACCAGGCAACGGAGAAGATGCCAAATGGCACAACGAGAAAACATCGAAGCAATTGAAAAACGTCTCTGGAGCAGCGCGGACAACTTAAGAGCCAACAGCAACTATGCCAGCAACGAGTATTTCATGCCCGTTATGGGGCTGATTTTCCTCCGTCATGCTTACAGCCGTTATCTGGCTGTCAAACCGGACATCGAAGCCACTTTACCCTCCCGTGGCGGCGTTACCAGACCGCTTGCCAAAGAAGACTTTTCCAGTAAAGGGGCCATTTTCCTTCAGGAAAAGGCGCAATTCGATACGCTGGTTAATCTGACCGACGCCGAAGATAGAGCCCAAGCCATAATCGATGCGATGGAAGCCATCGAGGCTGACTATGAAACCCTAAAAGGCATCTTGCCCAAAAGCGAATATCAAGAGTTGGACAATGATGTGATTGGCAATCTGCTGCGCACTTTCAACGATCCGGCACTGAAAAAAACAACCGGCGATATTTTTGGCCGTATCTACGAATATTTTCTGACCCAGTTTGCCAATCAGAGCGCACATGACGGCGGCGAATTTTTCACCCCGGTTTCGCTGGTACAGATGATCGTCAACTTTATCGAGCCGGATCATGGCTCGGTCATCGATTCCGCTTGCGGTTCCGGCGGCATGTTCGTGCAAAGTGCGCATTTCATCGAACGCATGCACCTTAACCCGCAAGATGTGGTCACCTTCTACGGTGCAGAAAAGAACCCGACCACCATCCGCCTGGCCAAAATGAACTTGGCCGTGCATGGACTGGAAGGCAAAATTCTCAAAGCCATCAGCTATTACGAAGACCCGCACGACTTTCTCGGCAAAGCCGATTTTGTCATGGCCAATCCGCCGTTCAACGTCGATGACGTGGATGCAGAGAAAATCAAAAACGATCCCCGCCTGCCGTTTGGCTTGCCCGGCGTCAATAAAAAAGGCGCGGTATCCAACGGTAATTATCTTTGGATTTCCTATTTCTACAGCTATTTGAATCAAACAGGCCGTGCCGGTTTCGTCATGTCCTCGCAAGCCTCCAGCGCCGGAGGGCAAGAAGCGGAAGTCCGGCGCAAGCTGATAGAAAGCGGGCATGTCAGCGCCATGGTCTCCATTCGCTCCAACTTCTTCTATACGCGGTCCGTGCCCTGCGAGCTGTGGTTTTTCGATAAAAACAAACCCGCACACCTGAAAGACAAAGTGTTGATGCTGGACGCGCGCAATGTCTATCGCAAGGTTACGCGCAAGATTTACGACTTTTCCCCCGAACAACTGGCCAACCTCACATCCATCGTCTGGCTTTATCATGGCCAGCAAGAGCGTTTTTTGGCTTTGGTGGAAAATCATCTGCAACGCACACTCGACGATGCCAAGGCCGCCCAACAGCCGATGGTTGAATTTGTGGCTGGGCTGGATGGATTGATGGCCAAATTAGCTGCGGTCGATACAGAAACCCGCACAGCGTTTACGCTGCTAGGGAATGACATTGCCGCATTTGCAAGCACGATTGAAATCGAAAATAAGGCTTGGGAACCCGCGGCAAAAGACAATGCCGGGTTGCTTGTTGCAGCACAAAAGCTGGAACCTATCGCCGAAACCAGTCGCGATCTGATCAAGCAGATCGATCAGCTCTATAAGTTTGTTGAAAAACAAGCCAAGGACAGCGGTGAAAAAGGCCTCACAAAACTGATCAAAGACCTGGAAGAACAGCGCAAAGCAGCCGTCGAACAGCTCAAGCAAGTCCGCACTGTCTTCAAACAAGCGCACTGGCTGCAAGAGCGCTTCCCCGATGCCGAGCTTCGCGACGTGGAAGGCTTGGTAAAGCTGGTTGATATTGCTGAAATCAAAGCCAACGACTGGAGCCTCACGCCGGGGCGTTATGTCGGCGTCGCGCCAGAGATCGAGGACGAAGACTTCGACTTTGAAGAAACCTTGCGGGACATTCATATCGAACTGAAAGGCTTGAACGAAGAAGCCGCAATACTCGCCGCCCAAATCCAGAAGAATTTTGAGGAGTTGGGGATATGACGACCCGCGAGCTCGAATTTCAAGATTTGGTTGATTTTTTTGACCATATTCGCATACCGTTGAGTGGACTTGAAAGAGAGAAACGACAAGGTCCTTATCGGTATTACGGTGCGCAAAGTGTTATAGATTACGTTGATGATTATCTTTTTGATGGCGAGTATGTATTGATTGCTGAGGATGGCGCAAACCTCATAACTCGAAATGAGCCAATTGCACAGTTAGTTAGCGGGCAATTTTGGGTTAATAACCACGCACATATAGTGCGTGCTAAAGAAAAGGTGAGTACAAACAGATTTATCAATTTCCTAATTAACTCAAATAATTTAACAGGTTATGTTACAGGGGCTGCACAACCAAAGCTTTCACAGAAAAATCTGCGGCTTATCAAGTTTCAAGTACCAGACTATGAAAGTCAGTTAGCAATAGATGACCTGATTTCAAAATACGACTACCTCATCGAAAACAACAAACGCCGGATTGAATTGTTAGAGGAATCGGCGCGACAGCTTTATAAAGAATGGTTTGTGCGCTTCCGCTTCCCCGGCCATGAGCATGTCAAAATCATTGATGGTGTGCCGGAGGGGTGGAAACCATGCAATGTCGGCGACTTGTTCACTCTACAGAGAGGATTTGACCTACCAGTACGTGATCGTATTGACGGTAACATTCCCGTATATGCGTCAACAGGAATAAATGGTTATCACAATGAACACAAAGTAAAAGGACCAGGATTAGTTACCGGTCGAAGCGGTTCGTTAGGAAAAGTAATCTATATTTCTAAAGACTTCTGGCCTTTAAACACCGCTTTATGGATCAAGGAATTCAAGCAGGTTGATGTATGTTTTGCTTTATACCTTTTAAGGAATTTAAAGTTAGAAAATTATAATGGGGGCGCGGCTGTTCCTACTCTAAATAGAAATGACGTTCATAGTATTGAAACGTTTTTACCTCCCCAGAATATGTTGGAGTCATTCTCAGAGAATATAAAACCCGTATTCGCGCAAATTGATCTACTTGACGAACAGAATATAAAGCTTACAAAAGCACGAGACCTACTTCTCCCAAAACTTATGAGCGGAGCAATCAATGTATGAGCACCTCGGATGTTTTAAAAGCACGTCATTCCGGCATGGATCGCCGGAAACCAGAAGCCATGGAGGGCATCGGGGCCAACTTCGATAATCGGGAAACGTTGCTCCATTCGGGTTTGAATCACGGTTATAAGCCCACATCCTTGTGACCTGGATTCCGGCGATCCCTGCCGGAAAGACGGCGGTGAAGTAGTTTCAACTACTGACGCAAACAGAGCGTTAAAAGGGGGGGTTATTAAAAAAAATTCCTTTAACGCCTCTTTTTCAAAGACGGGACAGTAACGTGACCCGTTACTTTAAACTACGTCATTCCGGCATGGACCGCCGGAATCCAGAAGCCATGGAGGGCATCGGGGCAACTTTGATACTCGGGAACCGTTGCTCCATTTGGGTTTGACAACGCGGTTATAAGCCCACATCCTTGTGACCTGGATTCCGGCGATCCCTGCCGGAAAGACGGCGGTGAAGTAGTTTCAACTACTGACGCGAACAGAGCGTTAAAAGGGGGGATTGAGGGGTTATTAAAAAAATCTCTCTACCGCCTCTTTTCAAAAAGGAGGCAGAATAGTTACCCGTCACATTAAAATACGTCATTCCGGCATGGATCGCCGGAATCCAGAAGCCATGGAAGGCATCGGGCCAATGTCGATAATCGGGAAACGATGCCCCATTCGGATTTGATAACACGGTTAAAAGCCCACATCCTTGTGACCTGGATTCCGGCGATCCCTGCCGGAAAGACGGCGGTGATGTAGTTTCAACTACTGACGCGAACAGAGCGTTAAAAAGGGATTGAGGAGGTATTTAAAAAATCTCCTTTAACTTCTCTCTTGAATTCGCCTCTTTTCAAAAAGGGGACTGAATATAGTTATCCGTTACATTAAAATACGTCATTCCGGCATGGACCGCCGGAATGACGGAGTGCTAAAAAACATCGAAATATTACGAAACGCTTTCTACTCGACTCACGATGAAACAACCTTGTGTATATATATTGGCTAGCCAACTTAACGGTACACTTTATGTTGGCGTAACGTCTGACCTGGTCAAAAGGGTTTATCAGCACCGTGAAGGAATGGTTGAGGGCTTTACGAAGCGTTATGGTGTTAAGATCCTGGTTTGGTTTGAAATACACGAGATGATGGAAAGCGCCATTCGCAGAGAAAAGCAGTTAAAAAATTGGTCCAGGATTGCCAAGATTGAATTAATCGAGCAGCAAAATCCAAAATGGCTGGATTTGTGGCTCACGATTTCGTCTGCTTCTGCGAACTGAAATCCTAAAAATGCAACTTGGCGAAGTTAACACTGAGGATTCTTTTAGAGGCATGGATATGAAAAACCCCTTAAACGAAGACACGCTGGTTCAGGCCACTGCCGCCGATTATCTGCACACTCAACTTGGTTGGAACAGTGTCTATGCCTTTAACTCCGAAACCTTTGGCATTGAAGGGACGTTGGGGCGGCTATCTGACAAAGATGTGATCCTTACTCGCTATCTGGGCGAGGCTTTAGTAAAGCTCAATCCTGGTTTGCCCCATGCGGCTTATCAGGACGCGCTGCGGCAAATCACTGAAGCGCCGGTGACGGAAAACACGCTGCAAATTAACCATGAGCAGTACGAACGAGTCAAAAATGGCGTGTTGGTTCAGTACCGCAACGGCAAGGGCGAACTGGAGAAAAAACGCCTTAAAGTTTTTGATTTTGACAACCCCGAAAACAATCACTTTCTGTGCGTGCGCGAGCTTTGGGTGCGCGGTGATATTTACCGCCGCCGCGCCGACATTGTTGGCTTTGTGAATGGCCTGCCGCTGATGTTTATCGAGTGCAAGACTCTTCACAAAGACATCCGCCATGCCTATGAGAAGAATTTTTCCGATTATAAAGATACGGTTCCCCACCTGTTCCACCAGAATGCCTTTGTGATCCTGGCCAATGGGGTGAATGCCAAAATAGGCTCACTTTCCAGCAAATTTGAGCACTTCAACGATTGGAAGCGTCTGGCTGAAAATGATACCGGCGTAGTGGATATGGAGACTTTGCTCAAGGGCGTGTGTAACAAACGGGATTTTCTCGATCTGTTTGAAAACTACATCCTGTTTGATGAAAGTAAGGGGAAATTGGTCAAGATCGTGGCCCGAAACCACCAGTTTTTGGGTGTCAATCGCGCCATCGAAGCCGTTAAAAACCGTGAGGCACGGCAAGGAAAGCTGGGCGTATTCTGGCATACCCAAGGATCGGGCAAGTCCTATTCCATCGCTTTCTTCACCCGCAAGATACACCGAAAAATCGGCGGCAATTTTACCTTTCTGATTTGTACCGACCGCGAGGATTTGGACAAGCAAATCTACAATACTTTTGCCGGATGCGGACTGGTTGATAACGACCAAGACCCTTGTCGGGCCGGGTCGGGCGAACATTTGCAAACTTTGCTCAATCAGCATAAAGCTTACGTTTTTTCTCTGGTACAGAAATTCAATAAGGACGTTGACCCCGCCAAGCCTTATTCCGACCGCGACGACATCATTGTGATTACCGACGAAGCGCACCGTACCCAGTATGGTCGTTTGTCGCTGAATATGCGCAATGCGCTGCCCAAGGCCAGTTATATAGGCTTTACCGGTACGCCATTGTTCAAGGACGATGAGATTACCCGCCGCGTATTCGGCAATTACGTTTCGACCTACGACTTTCAACGCGCTGTCGAAGATAAGGCCACCGTGCCGCTGTATTACGACTCTCGGGGTGAGAAGTTGGGCATTGCGACCCATTCACTGAATGAGCGTATCGCGGAAAAACTGGAAGCGATAGAGATAGACGATCAGGACGTGGCGGAACGCCTGGAGCGTGAGTTAAAACGTGATTATCACCTGATTACTGCGCAAAGCCGTTTGGAACAGGTGGCAGAAGACTTTGTGGAGCATTACAGCACCGGCTGGGAAAACGGCAAAGCCATGCTGGTGTGCATCGATAAGATTACCTGTGTACGTATGGAGCAGATCATTCATGACAAGTGGCTTCTGAAGATTGCCGAACTGGAAAAACAGCTTTGCTCATTGGCTGATGAGCAGGCGATCATGGACATGACCCGCAAGCTGGACTGGATGCGCGAAACCATCATGGCGGTGGTCGTCAGCGAGGAACAGGGCGAAGTCGATAAGTTCCGCAAATGGGGGTTGGACATTACCCCGCATCGGAAACTGATCAAGGAAGGCTTTGAGACGCCGGATGGCAAAAGGATCGGTATTGAGAACGCTTTTAAAAAAGGCGAGCACCCGTTCCGCGTTGCGATTGTCTGTGCCATGTGGCTGACCGGTTTTGACGTACCCACCTTATCGACTTTATATCTGGATAAACCACTGAAAGCGCACACGCTGATGCAGGCGATTGCCCGTGCTAACCGCGTGTATGAGGGTAAAAACAACGGTCTGATCGTGGATTACTGCGGTATTCTGAAAAACCTGCGCAAAGCGTTGGCGACGTTTGCAGGGCATGCCGGTGTAGATGGCGGCAACGGCGAACCGCCGCCAGAGCTAGACCCCGTTAAGCCGGAGGAAGAACTCTTGGCTGATTTGGCGGAAACCATTGAAGCCGTGCGCGCATTCTTGAGCACACAGTCTTTCCGCTTGGAAAGCGTCAGCGAGTTGCGAGGCTTTTCGCGTAATAAAGCCATTATGGATGCTAAAGAAATCGTCAATCAAAATGACGAAACCAGAAAACGCTTTGAAATCATCTGCCGCGAAGTCTTCAAGAAATTTAAGGCCTGCCTGACGATCAAGGCCGTTAACAACTTCCGCGCCGCACACGATGCCATCAGCATCATCTATAAAAGCCTGCAGGAGGATGTGGAGAAAGCTGATATTTCGGAGATCATGCGCGAGCTCCATGCCATTGTCGAACAAAGCATTGTGCCCAATAAGGGCATTAAAGAGCCGAGCAAACTTTACGATATCAGCCAGATCGACTTTGAACGCTTGCGGAAAGAATTCGAGCGCTCTCCAGCCAAAAATACGACTGTTCAGAGCTTGAAAGACATCATTGAAAGGAAGCTGCTCAAAATGCTGATGCAAAATCCAACCCGGACGGATTTTCAAAAACACTACGAAGCCATTATCGACGAGTACAACAACGAGAAAGACAGGGTGACCATCGAAGCGACCTTCGAAGCTCTGCTAAAGCTGGTGGATGCCTTGTCCGAAGAAGAGCAGCGGGCTGTCAAGGAAGGTTTGTCTGAAGAATCTCTGGCGTTTTTCGACTTGTTGTTAAAACCAGACCTTAATAAGGCGGAAATTAATCAAATCAAAAAAGTAGCTGAGGGTCTTTATACAACGCTGAAGGCGGAAGTGGACCGTATCCAAAACTTTACCGCCAAACAAAGCACCCGCGACGAGATAAAAATCAAGATTAAAGATTATCTGTGGAGTGAGAAGACGGGGCTTCCAGAAGTCTTTGCGCCGGAGGAAGTTGAGGAAAAGACAGAGCTGGTGTTCAATCACCTGTTAATTGCCAATAAGAACAGTATGTCCGCTGTAAGTCTGTAGGATGCGATAACCGGTCCGCATCGATCACGAACGATGTGGACCGGTTATCGCCCGTTTCTAAATAAAGTCACAAGGTCACTGAGAATCAATCGAGCCAAAAAGTTTTCTATGAGAATCTTATTTCAATGGTTTTGAGACATGATAGCATTGACAGCAAGTAAATCCGTTGGAGAGGCCCATGCCAAGTTTAGTAGTTAGAAATCTTGACGAATCAATTATAAATGCACTGAAACAGCGAGCGGTGGAACACCAACGTTCGACAGAAGCCGAGCATCGCGCTATTTTGGCTGAGGTTTTGCTAAAACCGCCACGTAAATCCTTTGCTGAAGCGCTAGCCGATATTCCCAACCAGGGAGTGGATGCTGATTTCCTGAGAGTGAGCGATGATACTCACGATGCCGATGTATTTGGTTGATACCAATGTCATCAGTGAAATCAGAAAAGGCGACAATGCAAATGCAGGAGTACGCCAATTTTTCGATTCAGCAATCACTGAGAATACCCGACTCTATGTTTCTGCAATTACCATTGGCGAATTGCGTCGAGGCGTTGATTTGATTTTACATCGTGGCGATAGTATTCAAGGAAATCTTCTGGAAACATGGCTGATGACCATACTCCAACAATATCAAAGCAATATTCTCGCTATTGACAGTGACATTGCTCTGCTGTGGGGAAAGCTGCGTGTTCCGGATGCTCAACACGCGCTCGATAAACTCATTGCGGCTACTGCACTTATTTATGATCTGACCGTGGTAACGAGGAATGTTAAAGACTTTGAGCATACTGGTGTTCGCCTGCTGAACCCTTTTACAGACTAAAATTAGTCTGTAGGATGCGGTGACGACAGGAACCGCATCAATCGCGAATAATGCGGTTCGTTCCTCACCACATCCTACAAAGTTGCCATTTTTGATCGAACCTATGTTCATTTTTGATGCCTGGATTTAAACACAGGCCTGATCCGCACCTCTTTTCTTTGTAAGTTTTACGACAATACCTTTGCTGTGTACTGCGTTGTCTTGTCGTAATCATCCTCTTTATGTCTTCAAACCCGCTAATTCAGCCACTTGTGTTATTGGCAAGTGTTTTGCTTTGGATCAGGTAAAGGCGTCTGATGCCTGATGACAAAACCTGGTCTTAGCGTTGAGATTGATGCATGAAACCCTACTCTCGAACCATCATCATTGACGACACCACACTCAGAGACGGCGAGCAATCAGCGGGTGTTTCTTTTTCTGTTGATGAAAAACTCGGCATCGCCAGGCAGCTTGCAAGTATGGGCGTACCGGAATTGGAAATCGGTATTCCTGCGATGGGCGAGCCTGAGAGAGAAGAGATCAAGGCGATTGTTGATCTTGATTTACCCAGTCGGCTGGTGGTTTGGTCCCGAATGCGGGAAGACGATTTACAGCATTGTTTGAACTTGAATGTCGATCTGGTGGATTTATCGATTTCAGCGTCCGATCAACATATCCGTCATAAATTAAAACAAAGCCGGGCATGGGTCCTGGACACGATAGACAGGCTGGTTAAAACGGCGAGGGATGCCGGGCTCAATGTTTGCGTAGGTGCTGAAGATGCCTCCAGAGCCGATCCTGACTTTTTAGCCAAAATGGCTGAAGCCGCGCAAAGGGCAGGGGCCGAACGCATTCGTTTTGCGGATACTGTCGGGATAATGGAGCCTTTCGGTGTTCTTGAAAGCATCAAGCAACTGCGTTCCGTGACTGATCTGGATATTGAAATGCATGCGCATGATGACTTGGGTTTGGCGACCGCAAACACGCTGGCTGCTGCGATTGCAGGGGCTACTCATCTGAATACCACTGTGAACGGGTTGGGTGAGCGGGCCGGAAACGCCGCTTTGGAAGAAGTGGTGCTTGGTTTAAGGCAATTGTATGGCATAGAAACCGGTATAGAACTGCAAAACTTTACTGAATTGTCGAGTCTGGTCGCCAGAGCCTCGGGTGATACTATCGGTTCACGTAAAAGTCTGATCGGCAGTGCGGTGTTCAGTCATGAGGCAGGCATTCATGTCGACGGCTTATTGAAGGACCCGAACAATTATCAAGGCATTGATCCGGCGGTCGTGGGTCGTAGTCACCAATTGGTGTTGGGCAAACATTCCGGAACCCAGGGCGTGGTTCATGCCTACCGGCAGATTGGTATCCAACTCAGCCGGACCCAGGCGTTATCGATTTTGCCGCATATCCGGCAATTTGTAAGTGTGTACAAGCGTATTCCGCAACGCGGAGATTTAAATCATTTTCTAAAACAAGTGTGAGGTGTGTCATGAACGAGGACCGCGAACAAGAGCGAACCGAGGAAGAAGTTGAGCATCAAACGATAGATTTTCTTGATGGGGATGATGATTTTCCAGGTTCATTTTTCAGGATTCCCGGTACACCGGTGCCCGGAAAAACGACCTGGAGCCTGGTGTAATGGTAGCCTTCATTCCGGGCTCTGCGATGAACCACGAACATAGCTTAACGCAACAATGGCGGGAAGATGTCGCTTGTGTTTTCGCCCGCGATCCTGCCGCTCGCAGCCGGATTGAAGTATTACTCGCTTATCCCGGAGTTCATGCGGTGCTGCTGCATCGCGTCAGTCATAAGTTATGGCGGTCAAACTGGTTTTTGACCGCAAGACTGCTGTCATCGTTTACCCGCTGGATGACGCATGTCGACATCCACCCCGGTGCCTCTATAGGCCGACGGTTTTTCATTGATCACGGCGCCGGTGTCGTGATCGGCGAGACGACCATAGTCGGCGACGATGTCACGCTTTATCACGGTGTCACGTTGGGAGGGACCTCCTGGAACAAGATTAAACGCCATCCTACGTTGGGTAATAATGTGTTGATCGGTGCCGGTGCCAAAGTGCTGGGTGCCATTACGCTGGGTAACAATGTCAGGGTTGGCGCAAACTCGGTAGTGGTCAAGGATGTGCCGCATTGTTGCACCGTGGTCGGGATTCCAGGGCGTGTGATTCAGAGTAAAGGATTGAAGATTACCAATGAATACGGCATCGATCTGGATCATCATCTGGTGCCTGATCCGGTTGGCAAGGCGATTAATTGTGTGCTGGAGCGTTTGGATAAATTGGAGTCACAGCAAAAACGGATTGACGAGGAAGCTTGTGTGAGCTGCGATGCCGAAACTGTGTGCCGTTCCGAACCGGTCAAAAGCAAAGTGGATAGGGTAGGCCTCTGATGGATTTACTCGATTTCGATGCGCAGGATTTGTATTTCGAACGCGAAGATTCTGCTGAAGTACAAACCTTAATCAGGCTGGCAGCAGAGCTTTACGGTCAGCAAGGGGCGGAATTGCCGTTGTTGCAGGCTTATTTACGGGCGCCCGAATCACTTAATGTCCTGGTGGCATTGAACCGATTTTATTATTACCAGCACCGATTGACTGAAGCCCTGCTGATTTCTGAAAAAGCGCTGGATTTAATCCGCTGCGGTTTGACCTTGCCTGACGATTGGCGTCAGATGAACCGTCAGACTATCACCGAAGCACCGGCCGAACAATTGACCCGGATCAGGCTTTATTTGTTTACGTTAAAGTCCATCGGTTTTTTAAATATGCGTCTTAATAATCTGGTTTTGAGCCGGAGCATATTCGAAAAACTGACGGAACTGGATGCCAAGGATCGTATTGGCGCCCAAGGCCTTTTGGAGTTGGTTATCAACCGGCAAGCCGAGGCTTGAAGGCGCGTTGCTCCGATCATGGTAAAAGCCTGTGCTGCCATCGTTTTTAATTTTTTTCAGGAAAGTGATCATGCCAAGACCGGAAAAACATGTGTTTGTCTGTACCCAAAACAGACCCCAGGGTCATCCGCGCGGCTCTTGTGCCGCCAGTGGTTGTGCCGAAGTGATGAACGAATTCATGAATGAAATTCAAAGCCGCAATTTATTCGAGAAGATCGGCTTGACCAATACCGGTTGCATGGGGCCCTGCACATTAGGCCCTAGTGTGTTGATTTATCCGGAAGGCTTGATGTACGGAAAAGTTAAAAAAGAAGATGTCAAACAGATCATTGATGAACATCTTCTGGGTGGCACGCCCGTCGCATCGCTGGTCGTGCCTGCCGAGGTCTGGTAGGCCCTGGCCTTTATCAAATTTCGTAGCGGACAGGCCATTGAAGCCCGTGTTATTTTGACCTGTCTACAGGAGCTTGACCCTGAAGACAGGTCCGGCTCATCCGTGATAAACGATTTAGCGTCAGCCTTGGAGATTGAGAAGCCATGAATACACTTCAGCAAAAAATTAACGAATACCGTCCACTGGGCGACGTTATCTGTCAGGAAATCACCCAGGCCATTCAGAAATTGGGCTTAGTAGAGCTGGGTGAGTCGGGTTTTCCTGTTTTTGAGCAAGCCGATTTCCGTTTGGTTGTCGATCCTTATTCGCGCTGCGAAGATTTGGCCGGCTATTGGTACGGCGCGCATAAACGGCTAATCGGGCAAATTCAATTTCACGGCGACGGCAGTTTCTATGCTAAATACGATGTGCTGAAGCCGCATCCGACCAAAAAACATTATTTTATCGATGTCATGAATGCCTGGGGGAAGGAAGGGTATATCAAGACAGAGCCGAAACTTTTGGAAATGCCGGAATAAGTGATGGATGACCCCAAGCGCATCTATGAACTGTTACTGGATTATTGTACGGATAACCTGCCTGTCGACCGCTTGACTGTCGGTTTGGTGTGGACCGTTTGTCAGACAGCGGGCGATGGAGCCAAACAAGCTTCGATAGGATTAAGTATGAGTCCCGGCATTCCTACGCGCTTATTGCCCTGGGCCGGAACATTGACCGCAAGGACCTTATGCGATCTGGCTCCCTGGGTCAACTCCTGGGATCCTTATCAATCTACTGTCGCGATGGCGGCGATCAATTGTTGCATCAATGCTCGCGCAATGCCCGATTCCATTGCGCTGGACAGCCATTCAGACAATCAAAACCTCGCCGTATTTGATTATTTCTTGCCGCAATTGCAAGGTAAAAGAGTGGTTGTGATCGGTCATTACCCAGGAATTGAGGCTTACCGTGATCACTTCGATTTAACCGTTTTAGAGCGTAAGCCCGGAGGAATTGACTGGCCGGACAGCGCCTGCGAATTTGTGATACCCGGTGCTGACTGGGTATTTATCACCGGCAGTTCACTTGCAAACAAAACCTTTCCGCGATTAGCCGAATTAGCAGCCGATACCACCACTGTGTTGATGGGACCTAGCGTTCCCTGGTTGCCGCAACTCTATGAATTCGGCATCGATTACCTGGCCGGAGTAGAAATAACCGATTCAGAAAAATTGTACCGGACCGTTGAACAAGGCGGTGGTGTAAGGATTTTCGGAAACGGTCTGCGCTACCGCATTGCTACCTTGTCACCTCAAAACAATCAAGCGTGGTTAAAAAACCAGATAGCCGGTTGTTTTAACGAAAGGAACGGACTGACAGCGATGATGGATCAATGGTACAGCGAAGGTCAAACGGCACGGTTTCCGAAATTACCTGATTTGGAGCGGGTCAATGCCCGCTTATCCCGGATGGACAGCAGTTTTAAGCAGTTATGGGATCAATAAGGAGATAGCGCATGACCGCCCCTGGATCGGAATTCAATGATTGCCGCCTGCTGCTTTACTACAAGGGCGATATCAGCGCATTGACCTTGTTTGCCCAGCATCCGAGCGGTTCGGTGTGTTTTCCTGGGCCTTTGCCTGCACTGTCCAGTGCTCTGGAGGAAGACGAAACGGTCGCTCAGAAAGTGGCTTTGCATCCGGCCATGTTGATCAATGCGATCAACAACTTGCTGGCATTGCCTCACGATTTGTTACAACCGGAACCCGGTTTTAAAGCCCAAATTGATACGCCGGGCGGCATTATCACAGTTTATATGGCCAGGCTTGCCCGTTTAGATCCACCTCATGCCTTGATGCAAGCCAAGGATTGCTCGCTCAAAACACTACCTTCACTGCGTGGCCGGCCTCCAGCGGAAATGGAATTATTACGCCGCGCCTATGTAAAAGTAATGGAAACCTGAAGGTGTTCGATTTTTTTGAATCGGAAAACACGGTCGATTCAAGGCAAGACCCAGGTGGGCTTTATCTGCCTGATGCCACCGAATGCATGCGTTGCGGCCTGTGTGTCAGTCAGTGCCCGACGTATCAATTGTTTCAGACTTATGAAGAGTCGCCGCGCGGGCGCGTTAAAACCCTAGGTAAAATTCTGCTGGACGATCAGACCATTGATGTTGACGAGTTGACGCATCTGAACAATTGCCTGCAATGCCGGGCTTGTGAAACAGTATGCCCAAGTCAGATGGCCTATGGTCGCTTGTTCGATCAAGCTCAGGCACGGTTAAGTGAAGGCCTGAAAATCAGTATTGTGGCAAGACTCGCTTTCCGTCTCGTTGAAATCAAAAACCTCCGCAGGGCATTGTTACCGTTCATCCGGGTCTATATCCGTTCGGGTCTGCAATCTCTGATTCGTCGCAGCGGTTTGTTAGACCGGTTGAACCTGACAGCAGCCGATCATTTAGCCGCAGTGCCGGCACTGGCGAAATTAGCGGAATTCTATCCTACGCAGCTTGCGCGGCAAGGCAAAGTCGGTTTATTTACCGGTTGCTTGAGCGATCATTTTGACAGAGACAGCTTGAAAGCAGCTATCACTTTACTCAATGCCATCGGCTACGATGTCTGGGTTCCATCTGAACAAACCTGCTGTGGGGCCATTCATCAGCATAATGGGCAGCAAGCCAAGGCACTCTTTTTTGCTGATCAAAACAAGCTGGTTTTTAATGGTTTGGATGTCGATGCCGTTGTTTTTACTGCAACGGGTTGCGGGGCGATGCTGGACGAATATGCGCAAGACGATCAAGCAGGCCTGCTCTTTCAGTCCCGGCTTTTCGATATCAATGAATTTCTGTTGCAGCACTGGCCTGAGCAACAGTTAATGAAATCGGCTGATTTGACCGTTGCCGTTCATGAACCTTGCAGTCAAAGGAATGTTTTGAAAAATCAGGCAGCGGTTTATGACTTGCTGGAAAAAATTCCGGGATTATCCGTTCAGTCACTGCCTGATAATCATCTTTGCTGCGGATCGGCCGGAAGTTACATGCTGACGCATCCGGATAACGCAAATCGCCTTAAAGCGTTGAAGCTGGATATTATTGCCCAGGCAAAGCCCGATGTGGTGGTCAGTGCCAATTTCGGTTGTGCACTTCATCTTAATACCGGTTTATCAAAGGTTGGGGTTCAAGTCATGCATCCTTTGGTGCTCTTGGCTGACCATTTAGAATCTGGTCAGCAATTCCCAGTTTGAAATTTTAATGGTGCTTTGAGGGTTGGCGTAAGCCTTGCGAGGAACGCCGTAGATCCCTCCATGCGGGCTTGACCGCAGCATCCCTGCTGCCAACATCCCCGCAAAGCTTACGCCTCCCCCTCTTAATCATCAAACTGGCTGAGTGTTCATCCATTCCTCTTATCAAGCCCTGATTTTGTCGTTAAACCGACAATTCAGCGAAAACTCCCTTTGATATTTTGTTCTGTATTCAACAAATTAAAACGGACTTTTTCTATCAAGGCGTTCAACGCTTATTTTTTGCCGGGTTTTCATCAGCTACTTTCTAAGTTAAACCAAGATAAAATCTTTGTAAGCCACTAATTTATAAAGTTATTACTCGATTTATAAAACGCAGGAATGGGCTTATGGGTTGTCTGCAAGCGCTCATCTGAAGAGACCCTTTAAATGGCATAGTCTCTGCTTATTCAATAGTTATTCATTATGCACAGAGGTAACTCATGAAAATAAGCACCCGTAATACGTGGCAGGGCACAGTGATAGCGATTACCCACGGTACTATCGTTTCCGAAGTGACATTGGAAATTACTCCGGATGTGATTGTCACTTCAATAGTTTCCAGAAAGTCGATAGATGACCTGAAGTTACAGATCGGCAGCCCGGCTTATGCACTGGTCAAATCAACTGAAGTGATTCTTGCGGTTGACTGATACAAAAGTCGTTACCTTATTTCTTTTTAGTAAAAAATCCGGAGATAAATTAATGTTATTAGATGGTTACAACAAACAAGGGTTATTGACAGTGACCTCGGTATTGGGCAAGACAGGCAGCCCAGGTGTCAGTGCATTTCGTGGCGATCTCGTGTTAATCGAAGGTGCTTTCCGCGAAGGTTCCACTACCGACAAAAAACCGCCTGAGTTAGTGATTCGCCATGCGGTTCTTTTGGCTGACAGTGAAAAGCTTTTTTTTATCAGTGGTTTATTGTTCGAGTTGGAACATTTAGCCGTTTTTGTTGAAAAATACAAAGCCGCTTTGAGTACTGAAACGATCGCTTTATTTTTTGTAGAAAATATCGCTTCAGACATGCAAATCACGTTAGATGGCGTTGTTTTCAATTTAACACCTTATAAAAACGGCATGGTTTGGAATGACTTACTGGATTTGCTTTACATAGAAAAAGCCGATCTCAAAGGCCAGTCAGCCGAAGATAAGGTGATCACTGTATTTGAATCGACAAAAAGCTATGTGGGTAAATCACCGGTGGTTTCATACAGCGAGGCCTTGACTCAAACGGTTGAAGTCAAGAAAGATGCTGCCGTAGGACCGGTTTAATGGCTTATGAACCCATACGAAACGATTAAGGTAGCGGATGCCGAAAAACTGATAGCAGCAAGTGCGCCTGTGATCTTGGATTGCCGCGATTTAAAAGATTATCGTGTCGGTCATATTGAAAACGCGATGAACCTGCATGAACAATTGAAGGAAAGTTTGTTAATGAAGGGGAACAAAGAGCATCCGGTGCTGATTTATTGTTATTACGGCCATGCCAGCGAGCATCTGGCCACCCAGTTTTGCGATTTTGGTTTTACCCACGTTTACAGTCTGGCCGGTGGTTATGCCGACTGGAAAGAATGTCATTCACAAACTCCTTCCACTTAAAGGCTGGTTAACCATGGCTCAATTATCCCGAGAAATCGCTTTACGCATCGCTTTGGCATCCAGAGTGCTTCCAGGCGTGGATGTGCCGATGCTGATAGGTATTCTGCATGATAAAGTCGGATCACCTCTGGACGACGAAAAACTCAAAGCAATCACCGTCACCAACCTCAAAACCGGTATCGGCAGTCTCGATGGCGAAGAGGACGGAGAGGACATTGGCATTGGATTAGCCAATATCAAACTGGCAATTCGTTATTTATGGGGAGAAGAGGCCGAAGACGAAAACTTGCCGGAAATAATGCCTTATCATGAAGGTGATATGCCGGAATCGATAAGGGTTGCGATTGCTTCAAATTTGGGCACATTACTCAATGGTCATTTCGGTTCCTGTATCCGGTTTTTGGTTTATCAACTGTCCAGGAATGACTGCCGATTAGTCGATATTCGTTCAACGATTGATGCCGACAATGCTGAAGATAAGAATATGTTTCGTGCACAACTCATTAAAGACTGCCACGTTCTGTTTATTCAATCCATTGGGGGACCTGCGGCGGCTAAAGTGATCAGAGCCGATATCTATCCGATCAAAGTGCCTGAAGTTACGGAAGCTGCAGAAAAGCTCAGCGAATTCCAGAAAGTCTTCGATGCGCCGCCGCCCTGGATGGCAAAAGCGCTGGGTCGGACAGCCGAAGAGCGCAAGCGATTTATTTCAGAAGAGTAATCGTTATCCGGATTAGCAGGTTGTTTCAGCTAAATCCATAATTAACGCGAACAGTGCCTGAGATAACGCCGTCGCAGTGAATCGATAGCTAATATTGCAGGAGATAACCATGCCAGCGACCTAAGGTGGTTCAATCGCGGGCATGGCCCGCTCCTACAAAATACACTTAACTTAACGTCATTGTTCAATGTGAAGCGGTATTTTATCGCTTGACATCCTGCTTTATTACCCTCATGGTTCATCTAAACTATTCAAAGTAAGAAAATCATGTGGCTCATGGTATTTGCAATCCTAAGGGCTGTTTTATCAGGTTTTAGATGACGCAAATTAACGATCAGAGGTCGGCACAGTTACTGACTGTATCAGGCCGGGTTCAGGGCGTGGGATTTCGTCCTTTTATCAGCAGACTGGCGTATCAGTTGTCACTGTGTGGCTGGGTCAAAAACAGGGCAGGGCAAGTGGACATTTTTGTTCAGGGCTTGCCGTCCAGCCTTATTCAATTTCAACAGCAATTAGTCTGCTCGGCACCGCCCTTGGCCAGGCCCGTTATTGTCCGCTCTTTAACGGAAAAACTGGTTAGCTTATCGACGTTTACGATCCTCAGCAGCGAGGAGGGCACGTTTGACGAGATTCATGTGCCACCGGATTACTTCACCTGTGATGATTGTTTGTCGGAAATGCGTGACCCAGCCGAGCGGCGTTTCCGGTATCCCTTTATCAATTGCACCCAATGCGGTGCGCGTTACACGTTGATTAAACGTTTGCCTTACGACCGGGACAACACAAGTCTGGCCGAATTCCCTCTGTGTGAGGCTTGTCTGGCCGAATTTAACCAACCGAATGACAGACGCTATCATGCCCAGCCGCTGGCATGTCCCACCTGTGGACCATCGTTGAGCTTCAAGCAAGGCGAGCTGATCGTAGCCGGTGATAACGAACGCGCTTTAAATTTGACCGTTGCTGCGCTTAAGTCCGGTTTGATTGTCGCTATTAAAGGCATTGGCGGCTATCACCTGGTTTGCGATGCCGGATCAGAGGATGCGATTGTTAGGCTGCGCAGCCGCAAGCATCGTCCGGATAAGCCGTTTGCCGTCATGCTGCCATGGCAGGGCCGTGATGGCGCAGATATTCTGCATGAAGTGGCTGAGCCCAATTCGCAGGAGTTGTCACTATTAACCGATCCGCTCAGGCCGATTGTGTTGGTTGATAAACGTGCCGGATCAACTATTGCGCCCGCAGTTGCGCCGGGTTTGAGCCAGATCGGCATCATGTTGCCTTACAGTCCGCTTCATCATTTATTGGCCGATGATTTTGGGCGGCCATTGGTCATGACCTCTGCCAATATCAGTGGCGAGCCGGTTTTGACCGAGGCCTGTGATGTTGAGCAGCGATTGGGCGCTATAGCCGATGCATTTTTGCATCATGATCGGCCTATCGTGCGGTCCGCCGATGACAGTGTTTTCAGAATGACCGCGGGCAAATTGAGACCGGTCCGAATTGGACGTGGATTTGCTCCGTTTGAATTTACGCTTCCGTCTGTTGTGGACTATCCGATATTGGCGGTGGGCGGGCAATTAAAAAATACCGTTGCCATTGCTTTTAATAACCGGCTGATCATGTCGCCCCATATCGGTGATATGGACTCACTGCGCTCGCAAGCCGTGTTTGAGCAAGTCATAGCCGATATGTGCCGTTTGTACGGCGTCGAGATTAAAGCCATTGTTTGCGATGCACATCCTGACTACCGAACCAGTCGCTGGGCGGCAGAACAAGGTTTGCCTTTAACCCGGGTTTATCATCATTATGCACATGCCTCAGCGGTAGCCGGTGAATGGGCTGTAACAGAGCCCATGCTGGTTTTTACCTGGGATGGCGCAGGTTTGGGTGCAGATGGCTCAATTTGGGGGGGCGAAGGTTTGTTGGGGCAGCCCGGTCAATGGCAGCGCGTCTGTTCATTCCGGCCATTCCGTTTGTTGGGCGGTGAGCGCGCAGGTCAGCAGTCTTGGCGTTGTGCGCTGGCCTTGTTATGGGAAACCGGTGAAAACCATAATGATTTTTCTAAGGCGCATCCCTTACTTTTTTCTGCCTGGCAAAAACAGATCCATTCACCCCTGACCAGTTCTGTGGGCCGTTTGTTTGATGCGGCTTCCGCTTTGTTGGATATTGTGCAGGAGCAGAGTTATCAGGGGCAGGCGGCAATGAGGCTGGAAACGCTGAGCACTGATGTTGTTGAAGTGCCGCCATTGCGGCTCTATAAAAATTCCGATGGAATTTGCCTGGCTGATTGGGCGGCTTTGGTCGGCTTGCTACGAGATAACAGTCATTCAATCGAGGCGCGTGCGGGTCAGTTTCACGCCAGCCTTGCCGGGACCCTGTTAAATCAGGCGCAACTGATCCGTTACGAGCATGGCGTTAATAAAGTCGGATTTTCAGGCGGGGTGTTCCAAAATAAACGCTTGCTTGACAAGGCTGTCAGTTTGTTGGTGCAGCAAGACTTTGAGGTCTTTATTCCTGAGCGGGTACCGCTAAACGACGCCGGTCTCAGTTTTGGCCAACTTATTGAAGCGACGGCGCAAGGCAATCACGCGTCTCGATTAAGCGACCGTCTCGTTGAGTAAAAGGTTTGAATGATGTTTTTTGCAAGAATGACAGATACCGTGGATCTCTATCGTTTTGCGCTGGGCGCTAAAGTCTGAATCGTTGAGCTCATTGGCTAACGCATCCATCACCTGCTTGGCGGGTCTTTCCTGGACTTGATGGCAGGCTTCACAAATCAGCAGCAGCAAATCATGTTGACCTTGCAGATGATTACAGCCGATAAACGCATTCATGCTTTCTACGCGGTGAATCAGCTTGTTTTCCAACAAAAAATCCAGCGCGCGGTAAACCGTGGCCGGTTTTGCGGAGTCGTTGAAGGGTTTTATACGGTCAAGTAAATCGTAGGCTTTAACGGCCTGATGGCTTTCCCAGATCAGCTCCAGCACTTTATGTCGAATCGGCGTCAGTTGCGTTCCTCGCCGCAAACAAATTTCTTCGGCTTTTTTGATCGCGTCTTTCATGCAGGCGGTGTGATCATGACTGACATCGACCGGGTTAGGTGTATCTGAATCGTTATTGGCTTTAGACATTACTTGAAATCCACTTCATTAAGGGCCGAATACTATAACATTGCCGAAAGTGTGGCAATCACTCGGTGGCATTCATGTCAGCGTCAGACCATTATGTGCCGGACGAAGCCTCAGCAAACCACTCGCTCGGCTTCGCCCGAATAACCTGCTTACTTCAGAAATGAACAGCAGTAATCGGTAGGTGTGACGATTTTAACGGTAAATTTGGATTGTGCTGGCACATTAAAGGAGTCGCCGCCTTTGATCGATTGCCATTGATCGGATCCGGGCAACTGAACTTCCAGTTCGCCGTCGATGATATCCATGATCTCTGCATCGGCGGTATTAAACGTGTATTCGCCGGGCAGCATGAAGCCCAACGTTTTTATCGATCCGTCTGCAAATTGCAAAGTACGGCTGCTGACATTGCCGTTGAAATACACGTTGGCTTTTTTAGTGACTGTTACATTTTCAAATGATGACATATCCGTCCCGAGATAAATTTAAAAGTGGGTAATAATATCAGAACTGAAGTTTCCCAATAATAAAAATGGACTGCATTTTTGCTTGGGCCGGACGTATTACAGTGTTCTTTGAAGGGCATCCCGGTGCCGAATTTCGATCTACGACGGGTATAGTTAATCTGTCTGGATCAGCCAGACGACCGCAGCAGCTTAAAATTAAATTTAAATAAAAGCCGGAAAGGGGTCGAAAATTCAGTTCGGCAAACCAGAAGTTCGTTTATCAACAGGTATCCCACTCCACAAACAACCGGACAATGGTGGGTGTGTAATAACGTTACAGGCTAAAATCAACTCAAGTTTAAATCTTGATAATTGTGTCGTTATAGAGCGCGACCAAGGGATCGTGGGTCATTAAACGCATTGGCTCTACGAGTGCCTGGGCCACAAGTATACGGTCGAACGGGTCTTGGTGATGTAAAGGAAGTTCTTCGACCGCTATCGCATGTTCCGCCTCAACCGCAAGAAAGCGATAACCTGACTCCTGAAAATAGCGCAGCGCGTCTCGGCCAGAAACCGGCATATCGCCTCGCCCTAACGAATGCTTGATTGCAATTTCCCAGACATTTGCCGCGCTGACCCAAACGTTCGTTTTGGGTGATGCAATTAAATCACGCGCTTTTTGTGGCAGTTTTGGGTTGTCCGTGATGGCCCATAATGCAACGTGAGTATCCAGCAGCAGATTCAAGACTGCACCTCGCCCATGAACAACTGAGCCACTTCGTCGTTATGTGCATCAATGCTGTCCGGCACCACGAACAAGCCTTTTGCTACACCAATCCGCTGCCCGGGTGGTGCAGTATCGATTGGAACAAGCTTAGCCGCTGGGCGGCCATTTCTGGCAATCACAATTTCACGCTCATGTCCTTGCTCAATGGCCTCGACTAAGCGGGACAGAGAAGACTTGGCTTGTAACATGTTGACAGTTTGCATTATTTTCCCCTTAAAAATACCTAGTCTAGTCTAGCTAATCATGCAAATCAATCAAGACTTCAAACAGGTCATTTTGCCTTTTACGTCCCCTATTTTTAGCGGCCCGCATAAACGGTGACAAACCCGTTTAATAAGGCTATGTTCGCGTTAATAGTAGGAGTCGCCCCGGCAGGGATTGCCGGGGTCCAGAAGCCATGGATGGCGTTGGGCTTTCACATCCTTGTG
>JAGXSU010000064.1 GCA_018333785.1 Methylomicrobium sp.
TAATCTCGCAGTCGAGCATGCAGCCCAAACAATGGGCAGTCTTTCCAAGCGAAAGATATCGCCTCACACCATCCGTCATACGACAGCCATGCATCTGTTGCAGTCTGGCGTGGCGTTTAACGTGATTGCCTTATGGCTGGGACATGAAAGTACCACCACTACCCATCGGTATGTTGAGGCCGACTTGGCGATGAAGAATAAAGCGCTGGAGAGACTCCAATCACCGGAAACTATAAATTGCCGCTACCATCCTGATGACGATGCATTGATACAGTTTCTTCAGGCGCTGTAATTATGTGTAGTTGAGGTTCGCACCAAGCGACAGCTCTATTGGGCGGACCTCAACGGTAATACTGCATATACACATAGTTGGTTACTACACATAGGGGTCGCAACTGGCCCATCATACCAAGTACAAGCTTGGTTAAAGTACTCAATGTTATTTCTCTCTGTTTGTTTAAGTAATGCTGGTGAAGTGGAGGTGTGAGTTTCGCTTTTAAAATACCAGTTATTCAGAATGCTTGGTCGCTACTTCAGTATAAAGGCTCAAGCGCAGGTAATAAAATGATTCTATATAGACTAAGGAGCATGTCAAGATTGACTGCTCATCCTGTTATCTTGATGATTAGTATTTCTTTGGGAAGATCTTTATTATTGATGGCTTTGGCTTAAAAGCGCCTTTCGGTATAGTGTCGTCATCGAACTTATTGGTGTGAGCCTAATGCGGCAGATTCAACTTATTTTCACTGCTCTAAAGCGTCAAGAAGCACTTTAATCGCAGCGTAGCGCCGAAATTCCGGGTTGATTGCAACATCCATCCCGGCGGCGATATATTGGCGATGATGCCTGAAGCCAAAGCAGAGCATGCAAAAAGGCGTTGAAAACTTTCCAGTTTTACAAGAAAAGAGCGTCAAAGTTTAGAAATTATTAATCGCTATTTGATTGTTTTTAATGCCGTCTGGTTTTTCTTAATTGAAAAAACGGTGCTGATTAGTGCCAAATATTCAATGCCGTTTTGCATCAAGCTTTCCAAAAACCAATTGAAAATTAGTGTTACTTGTACTTTTAAAAAATTTCTTCGTTGTGAATTAATCGCTCCAATAATGTATTAACAATGTACATATATTACTTAAAGTTGCTTAATGGATATCCACTTTGAAAAAAAGGCATCACCTTTGCGTGGAATGGTCGTAAAGCAGCGGCTAATCCTAAGAAACATGATGGAATAACTTTTGAGCAGGCTACAGAGGCATTCTTTGATCCCTTGTTCAAAGTGGTTGATGGGGTTATTCTGCATAAAGGTACGTAACGCACCTTTGGACCTCAAACCCCATTATCAGGCACTTCATAGTGACCAAAAAGGAAACGCCCCTTATTCACAATGAATCCCCAGTACTGCAAACAAACAGTCTTGTTTGCATCATCCGTTTTACGTCAGTTCTATTTTCAAAATAATTCCAGCCAAGGGCGGCAAGGTCAGATTGATCGAGTGGGCTTGGTGCATCCAGGGTATCGGTTCAGAAACTACCTGGCCATTGGTAATATTGCTGCCATCATACAAACATGAATCGGAATTAAAAATCTCATGATAGGTGCCGGCTTCGGGTACGCCTATGCGGTAATTCTCTCTGACTACCGGGGTAAAATTGAGCACGACGATCAGCTCCTGATTATCACCTTTACGGCGATAACTGATGACGGATTGCTCGACATCATGGCAGTCAATCCATTCAAAGCCCTGGTAAACAAAGTCCTGTTTGAACAAGGCTGGCTGTACCTTGTAAACATGGTTTAACGCTTTTATCAGGGTCTGGATGCCTTTATGATGCGGGTAATCCACCACATACCAGTCCAGCGACTGATCAGAATTCCATTGTGTACCCTGACCAAACTCACACCCCATGAACAGCAGCTTTTTACCTGGATAAGTAAACATCAACGTATAAAGTAGACGTAGATTGGCAAACCGTTGCCATTCATCACCAGGCATTTTATTGACAAGTGCCCCTTTGCCATGCACGACTTCGTCATGTGAAAAAGGTAACGTGAAGTTTTCAGTAAAAGCGTAAAGCATACCAAAGGTCAGTTGGTCATGATGAAAGCGTCTGTAGACTGGATCCACGCTCATATAAGCGAGAATGTCATTCATCCAGCCCATATTCCATTTCATGGAAAACCCCAGTCCTCCGACCCAAGTAGGTCGGGTAACCCCCGGCCACGCGGTTGATTCTTCGGCCATCATTACCGTTCCAGGAAACTGCTCATGGGTAACCGAGTTCAGTTCTCTAAAAAAAGCGATCGCCTCAAGATTTTCATTACCACCGTAGATGTTGGGAAGCCAGTCATTCTCTTCACGTGAGTAATCCAGGTAAAGCATCGAAGCGACGGCATCCACTCGTAAACCGTCAAGATGAAATTCTTCCATCCAAAAGACGGCACTGGCCAGTAGAAAATTTCTTACCTCATTACGGCCATAATTATAGATTAACGTACCCCAGTCTCTGTGCTCGCCTTTCCTGGGGTCTTCATGTTCGTAAAGAGCGCTGCCGTCAAAACCCGCCAGCGCAAAGGAATCTTTGGGGAAATGGGCGGGTACCCAGTCCAGAATAACGCCGATATTATGCTGGTGACAGGTATCCATAAAATAACGAAAATCATCCGGTGAACCGTGACGACGGGTGGGCGCAAAGTAACCCGTGGTTTGGTAGCCCCAGGAGACATCCAGGGGATGTTCGGTAATGGGCATGAGTTCTATATGGGTAAAACCGAGCATTTTTACATACTCAACCAACTCAACAGCGAGGTCGCGATAGCTTAGAAAATTGCCTTGTGCGTCGCGTTTCCAAGAGCCCAGATGAACTTCATAAATAGACATGGGTTCATGCAGCCAGTCATGACTGCTTCGACTTGACATCCACTGCTGATCTTGCCAGGGGTAGGCGCTATCTTGCACCACAACAGATGAGGTATTGGGGCGCAACTCAAACTGTTGTCCATACGGGTCTGTTTTCACCAGCACGTGATTGCTTTGCCGGTTTAAGATTTCAAATTTGTATAAACAACCTGCGCTAAGTCCCGGGATAAAAAGTTCCCAAATACCACTGCCGCCCAAGCTGCGCATGGGATTGCAACGCCCATCCCAGCGATTAAAGTCGCCGATTACGCTGACTCGTCCGGCGTTGGGTGCCCAGACGGTAAATAAAACGCCCTCGATAGTGTCAACAGTATGCTGATGCGCGCCCATTTTCTGGTAAATGTGCCAGTGTTTGCCCTCTGCAAACAAATGCCGATCAAATTCTGGCAATTGGACGCCGAAGTCATAAGGATCGTAATTCGTGTGTTGACTGCCGTCTTTATCGATCCAGACTAATTGATAATGCTCGGGTAATTCGTTTGGTTGAGCGGTATATTCAAAAAAGTCCGATCCAATTATGCGCGGTATGTCGGGGCCATCGTTAGCAAAACGGACCGATTCCGCGTACGGCAAATAAACCTTAACATTGATTAGCTTGTCGTGTGGGTGGCGACCCAAAACAGAAAAAGGATCGTGATGTTTAGCTTCAATGATTTTTATCGATTCACTGTCTAGCTTGTTCCTGGATTTCTCTTTCACGTATGGGGCCTCAGTCAAAAACCTCCGGCAGAGCCGGAGGCTTGAAAATGTGAACCGCTCAAAGCGGGTTAATTTATGGACCACCTAAAGGTGGTGGCGCCTTAAAATAAATCGAGTTGATCTATTCGCTTGTCCTCTTCTTCTCGGTCCTTGATGTAATTTCTTACCGTTTCCTCATCCCTACCTACTGTTGAAACATACCCCACTTGCCCAGAATTTCTGGCTAGCGAAGTTCTTTATTCGTCCTGCATACCTGTATGCTTTAAACTTTCTGGTGAATTCATCGTTTGTTTCCTTATCTTTTTGAACTTTAGGCGGTTCACGGATGGGGAAACTCTCGATGATTTCCGTAATTGTCAAACTTTGTTAGTCCCCCAGCAGAGCTGGGGGTTTACTTATGATTAATTACCTTGGATAGTGAGCTTGAATGTTAACAAATTAGGCAACCATCTGATAACCTATTCCGCAAGTTTAATGTTCAAAAGGCTAGCGCATATCTGTTTTTCAGCAGTTTCAACAAGCCAATCTCAATACCGGTCAGTCAGCCAAATCCAGATTCTGGAAACTGGAGGTCTACAAAGCAGCCATTTGAGGCATCACCGAAGCGATCAAGACCGCTGATGCACGTTCTTGATACTGTTGCGAATCCACTCATTATGACTTTCTTACCAAATACTAATACCGGTAAAAGTCAACGTAGTTGTCGCATGGGTTGAAAATTACCTATTTCAATGAATCGCAACTAGCGTAAGCTCTTCCCAGGGTTTGGGTTAGAATATGCAGCCATAACAGCGCGCACTTCCCTCTACTTTATTTCTGTTTGTTGGGAGAAATGGATATGCTTTTAATTAGCGTTAAAATTCCTACCCATGGCAAAACCTTGACAGCCGCTCGCCTGACCGGGGCCATCTTTCTGGCTTTTCAGTCGCCTGCAATGCTGCGCATTATTTCGGAACTTTCCGGGCTGAATTTACTCGACGTAGCCATCTCTATCTATGCACAGAGGAGCTTTCATGTTTGGTTTTACAACTCTGCTCAATCTAGTTGGAATCCGGGATGAGATTGAAGTCCAGGCTGACAGACTCAACACAAGTCTCTGCTTATCGAATTATTGACACCTGCTTAGGGATTGAATCAACATGCTGCGCTCGTGGAGCCTGAAAATGGATTTCAGCAAGACCTCTGGTCTTGCCGTTTATCTCCAAATAACGCAAAAAATCATTGCAGAAATTCAACTGGGGCGATTACCGCCTTCCACCATGATGCCGGGAAGCCGAGAACTGGCCGATAGTTTGAAAGTCAACAGAAAAACTATCGTGCAAGCCTACGATGAACTGGTGGCGCAAGGTTGGTTGTCTACTGAAAATCGCCGCGGCACCTTTGTTTCGGCTAATCTGCCCAGTTTGTTGCTCCCGGCCAATCATCCATCAGGCCATGTTGCGGAAACCTCACATACTGAAACCGTGGCTTTTACACCATCGACTGCAATAAAAGCGGCCTCTTCATTTGGAAATGTCATAGATTTCAATGACGGTATTCCTGATACTCGGCTGATTCCGTTTGAAGTGCTTTCCAGAGCCTTTCGTCATGCGCTGGTGGTATCCGCAAGAGCTAATCGTTTGGGTTATGATGACCCCAAAGGTACACTGGCTCTACGTAAATCAATTGCCGCCATGCTCAATATGGAGCGAGGCTTGCATGTGGGAATTGACCACATTTGTTTGGTGCGCGGCAGTCAGATGGGCATTTTTTTGGCGGCACGTATCCTGACGCAGATCAATGACTGCATTGTCGTCGAGCATCTGACTTATCCGCCAGCACGCGAGGCGTTCAAATCTTGTGGTGCCAAAGTGTTGAGTGTGGGGCAGGATGAATGCGGCATTAATGTGGAGGAGCTGGAACAGTTGTGCAAACAACAAGCGATACGTGCAGTCTATGTCACGCCACATCATCAATTCCCTACGACCGTGATGATGACGGCAGAGCGCAGGCTCAAGCTGCTGATGCTGGCAGAGCAATATGACTTTGTCATTGTTGAAGATGATTATGACCACGAGTTTCATTTTTTACACCATCCGGTATTTCCACTGGCGAGTACGGATCGTGCAGAACGAGTCATTTATGTCGGCTCGTTATCCAAAGTTCTGGCACCCGGTTTACGTATTGGCTATCTGGTTGCGTCGACCGCTTTTATAGATCGTTGTGCAGCTGAAATCATGCTGATAGATCGCCAAGGTAATTCGGTCACCGAACTGGCGATAGCCGAGTTGATGGATAGCGGGGAAATCAAGCGCCATATTAGAAGAACCTTCAAAATTTATAGCGAACGGCGAGCTACGCTGGACCAATTGATTCATCACGAGCTGAGTTCACTGGTTGATTTTAAATTACCGTCCGGTGGTTTAGCGTTTTGGCTGCGGCTCAAACAGCCCTTCACTTTCAACAACCTGGCCGAACGCGCCTTGGCACAAAAGGTGCGCATTATGCCGGGCTCACTTTTTACTGACGCTAATGAGGCTACGCAAGCCATCAGACTAGGCTTTGCCAGCCTGAACCAGCTTGAATTGGCAGAAGGCATTCAACGTCTCAAACGCACCCTGAGTGCGACATAGCCCTCATCTGGACCAGTAAGGTTTGTAATTCTGGAGGTTGTAACTAGACCAATAGGCCTTTAGTATTTATTCCAAGATTATCACTGAGGAAACCTCCACAGGGATTATTAAAATACAAAGAGGAAAATTATGGCTGATACATTTCACATTGAAAAATCCGAGCTTATAGCTAAGGCACATCAGCAGATGCAACAGGTACTCGCGGATAATTCATGGAGTCCACGAGAAAAACTGGCGCTCACTTGTCGCATTCTTTTCGATGGAGGTCATGATTCCGGCTTGGCAGGACAAATCACCGCCAGAGCCGAGAATCCGGGCACTTATTACACGCAACCCTTCGGTTTGGGTTTTGATGAAATTACGCCGTTTAACCTGGTGCTGGTGGATGAGGATTTGAATGTGATTGGCGGCTCGGGTATGGCCAATCCAGCCAATCGTTTTCATAGCTGGGTATATCGAGCGCGCCCTGATGTTAATTGCATCATACACACTCACCCGCTTCATATTGCTACGCTATCTATGCTGGAGATACCGTTGGTGGTATCGCATATGGATACCTGTCCCTTGTATGACGATTGTGCCTTTCTCAAAGACTGGCCGGGCATCCCGGTGGGCAATGAGGAAGGCGAGATAATTTCGGCCGCCATCGGTGACAAACGTGCCCTGTTGTTGTCGCATCATGGTCAATTGGTCGTGGGCACAACCGTCGAAGAAGCTTGCGTACTCGCCGTGCTGTTTGAGCGCGCCGCCAAAATGCAACTGCTGGCTATGGCTTCCGGCGATATTAAACCCATCCCGCAAAAATTGGGCACTGAGGCACATGACTGGATCTCCACCGCAAAACGCAATCAGACCGCATTTGCGTATTATGCCCGCCGTGCCCTGCGGGCCCATCCCGATTGCCTAAGTTAAATATTTCGTAAGCCATTTAGCCAAAATATATTTATATGGTGATCATTGTTTCACTCATTACAAGGACTTAAAGTCATGTCAAAAACTCTGTTCAAGGGTATCATCTCTTATCCCATCACACCTTTTTTTGCAGAAGATAATGGCGTTGATATTAAAACGCTAGGGCAATTAATTGATCGTCTTATCCAGGATGGCTCTCATGCAATTGCTCCATTGGGCAGCACTGGCGAGAGTGCGTACCTGAACGATGAGGAATGGAATACGGTGGCGGAAGCCTCGGTAAAACAAGTCGCGAAACGAGTACCGACAGTGGTTGGGATATCCGATCTGACTACTCAAAACGCAGTGCGCCGAGCAAAGTTTGCCGAAAAAGTGGGTGCAGACGCGGTAATGGTTTTACCTATTTCTTATTGGAAACTGACGGAACGGGAAATTTTTCAGCATTACGCTGCAATCAGCGAGGCTATCGGCATTCCCGTGATGCTCTATAACAACCCGGCTACCAGCGGTCTGGATTTGTCTCCCGAGTTAATCGTGCACATCATCAAGGAGATTGATAACGTGACCATGGTTAAGGAAAGTTCTGGCGATATTCAACGCATGCATCGAATCTCCCAGCTTTCCAATGAAGAAATCCCCTTCTATAACGGTAGTAATCCCTTGGCACTGGAAGCTTTTGCCGCAGGCGCTGCCGGTTGGTGCACGGCTGCGCCCAACCTGATTCCTGCCTGGCCGCTGAAGCTCTATGAGGCGAGCCTGGCGGGTGATTTAAAGCAGGCGCGCGAAGTATTTTACAAACAGCTTCCATTGCTGCAATTTATTCTTAAGGGTGGTTTACCTACGACGATCAAAGCCGGCCTGCAATTACGCGGATTTGACGCAGGTGTTCCGCGTAAGCCTTTGCTACCACTGGATTCTGCCGGTCAAAATGAATTGGCTGCGTTGATTAATCAATTAAATGGCTAAAACTTACGCCAAGGACCCGTGTGTGTCCTTGGCGAATTTTTTGAGGGTACGCCATTTGTGGATTATCAAGAAGCGCACAGCCAACCGGATACCGAAAAAAATGTCAGGTAAATTAGACGGGTAATGCGGAGTTGTTAAGCTCTGAAAGTTACCGCAGCTATCCACATTTACTTTCAAAACTCTGATTTTTAGAATGCTGCGTCCGGCGTTATAGCTGAGTCTGAGTACTTATTTTGGTTTTCGCATTGCTATTCTCGCTGAGTAAATGCCGCCCATGCCAAACGAGGATTTTTTTACTTGGCTTTAGGTTCCTTGGTAAGCAGATCAGTCGCGCGGACTCAGACTGCCAAACCGCAAAGCAAACTGGCGGGTAAACCCGGGCCCAAAAAAGAAGATCTGCGCGGAATAATAGGCCCAAAGTAACAAGCCCTCAGTGTCAGGATGGTTGTCGGAGGCGGCTTTCTATTAAGCTGTCTGATGAGCAGTCGCTAGACTATCACACGGATTACCCTGTGCGAAAACCCATTTTACAGAGCAGCAGCGGATAAAGAGGATGCCGTTTGTAGTTAGTGTTATTCGTTGAATGAGAAGGAGTGCCCGAGTCACTCTTGTATTGTACGCATGTCGATCGACTTCTGAAGCATCAACTTGTTCAGACGAGTGTTGGATAGCGTACAGACTAGACTGGCAATTCATTTAATAATTTTCGCCCATAACTGAATGGAGACTCTTTATGACCCTTTCTACTAACTCAACCGCTGATGAATGCGCAATATCTTTACAAACTTCAGCAAGCGCAGTGTCGTGGAACGCTATCTTGGCTGAAGCTACAGCCGCCGCCCTAGCGTTAATTCTTTTGATGTTGGATTTGGGTCTGTCCCCGGTATCATCCTGGGCTGATAGCGGCGTTAGCGCAACAACTTTCGGTGTCTCGTCTATCCTGTGGTTGACTTTCACGCAACCCATTGCTTCGGGAAGGGGGAGTACCTAGCCGGGCAGGCTGAGAATAAAGTGAGTTGCGGTGCCTACGGACGAGGTCTACTTCCGTGACACCGCACACGGCTTTTTGGCCCGGGCCGTTGCTGAACTGACGATCCCGGCGCTACTCACTTCGGCGGTTGGGTTGATCGTTAGCTTTGGTGTCTAGGCGGGGGCCTCTGTAGCGGATGGAGAAGACAAGGCTTGTCGGGGCAGCATCCGAAGTCACCCGCATCTTCATGAATAGTACTCATACGGGCCCTGCGTGCAGAGGATGTTCAGTATCTCGGACAGGTGGTCGCGTTGCCTACCGGCATGAGTCACAAGACGCTGAAAAACGGGTGAAGGGGATACCGGTTTGATGAAGATTACGCCGATGTTATCCGTACTTCTCTGTCTCAGTGACATCGGTAAACTGAAACGTTTACGTTCAAAAAATTTACTATAACGACATCATAAAGAGGGTATTCACTATGAAGCTATTGAAAACAATAACCATCGGATTGTTATTAGGGGTCAGCCAGTTGGTGTTGGCCGAAGATCATACTGCAGTGGCATTAGAACAGGCTCATGCCGCCGCCGAACACGGCAAGCTGGGTCATGCTTCGATTCTGGTCGAACATGCCGAAGCGGCCCTAGAGCATACATTGAAAGCGCTGGAAACGGCGGAAGGTGAGGAAAAAATTCATTTGGAAGCCGCGGTCAAGGTTCTGGAATATTCGATCGAACACGGTAAACTGGATCACGCAGACATGGCCACACCTTCTGCCGAAGAAGCCGTGGAACACATCAAGGCCGCTCAACCTAAAGCGGAATTGGCTCCGGCCGCTGAAGATGCGGCCAAACCTTCGGCCGGAAAATGGCCAATCCATGGTCATAAGGAACTGAACAAATAAGCCAAATTACTCGTAATTCAGCTTATCGAAAAGGAGGCGGCCTCTACCATACCAATGAAGTTCCGCCTCTTTCTTTTTTATTGAGGCAGTGTCAGCGGGTTTCTAAACGTTTGGGTGCTCATCAACAAAAGGCTCTAAAGTTTTCATGGGATTTATCCGTGAATTTAGCAATGATAACGACAACCGTCAGTGCAATGAGCAAAAAACCATTGACTTAGCGGGCAAAAACCGACCCCCTTCGCTCATTGAAGGTAACGTTGATCGGACTGACCGCTGTCAACTTCTATGCAGTTAGTCAAATGTGATTTTTTGAAGCAAAAGCAAGATAACATGAAGCAAACCGGTCTCGGCCCGAGAAAGCTTAAATAGTGCCTGAAAGAAAACTCGTTTTTTCAAAATCCCGCCGGGTCTCCGAGCATGGCTACAGCCAATTTTTCGTCATGGTCAAGCGACATACCCTGCTGAGCGCGTCCAAATGATGCCAATCAGCCATTTCCGGCGAATTTTGGACGCGTCTTGCCTGTGCGCTTTTGGGTTTTTTCGCCAATCGCCGTGTCTTTAGGCCGCTTTTTTGTACGGGCCTCGTCGTCGGTCGGCTTCTTGTTGTTCTTGCGCGCGGAGAATGGCGCCTAAGCGCTGAATATTGCGCGCCACGATGGCCAACGCCACGTAGCGTTTGAAACCGTCGAGACCATGATCCGGGCATTTGTCCAGACCATGAACGCCCAACGCATTGATCGCCGATTCGACCGCTGAGTGTTGACGGCGCAGGCGGACAAATTCCGGGTCGGATTCGCGGGCTTTGTCGGCTTCGGACAGGCGGCCTTTTTTAGGGAGTACAACGGTGTCCAGCTGCTGTTTGAGAGCGGCCTGATTCGCCGGGCTGTGAAAGCCCTTGTCAAAGCTCATAGCCTTTACTGCGGGAAAGCGGGTTTGGGTTTGTTCGACCAAAGTCACGGCGACTTTATCGTCGGTGGTTTTTTCCATGACCTGATGATGCAGGATAAAGCGGTGTTGATCTTCGACGATCGCTACCCGCAAGCCCAACTCGACCGGCACGCCGGCTTTGCCTTTGCTGATCCATTCGGTATGTGGCTGAAAAATGGAAAATACTTTTTCGCTATGCGGAATGGTTTCGCCTTGCAGTACGCGCCGGCGAATCTGGTCCATTAGCCGCTCGGCATACGTCAAATAGCCGTCGAGATCTGCCAGCATCGCCGCCGGGAGGGCATGCACTTGGTTCAGACATTGCCGGGTTGCCTGGGCGCGTTGCACGTAGATTTCGGCTTGGTCAAGGTAAGTTTCATGGGCGGCTTTGATTTCGTCTTGCTTGGCTTGCCGCTTGTCTTCATCTTGCGAGGTGGAGTGCTTGAGCTTTTGTATCAGGCGATAGCTTTTCTTGAAACCGCGCAAGTGATAGGCGCTTTGCCGCCATTCGGTTAAATCCAGGGCTTCGCAGAGTACCGCACAGGTTTGAAGGGCTTTGCGAACCGCATCCCACAGCAAGTTGATGTCGGTAGGAAAGTGCACGTGGGTTTTGACGACAGAGGAATCAGCGCGGGTTTTCAGCGCTTCGCTGGTGCCTTTGACGGGATCGGTATTTTTTTGTAAGCGTTGGTGCCCCGCGTTAACCACTTCCTGATTGATGCGGTCCAGGAGATCGGGGGTAAACAAGGCGACGTTGTCCCGAATCGTTTGCAATTCATAGCGGTGTTCGTCCAGCCAGTCGCTATGCCCGAGCATTTGCCGGATCGACTTGTGTTGGTTGGCTAACTCTTGAATTCGGTCGTAATCGGCATTGAGGCTCAAGCGGAGTACGCCCAATACCAGTATCTTCCATTGAGCCATGCCGGGCCGTCCGGTTTTGTTGCTCGTCTTGCCTTTGCCATCCGCACGGTCAGGCATCATCTCTTCCAGAAGGTCAAATACCCGCTGCCGCAAGTCGATGTCGGTATAAATGTATTGCAGCCCACGCAGTAATTGGGGGATGTCATCGCGCGATTTGGGATCAAGGACGATAGCGGCAATATCGGTTTCCCCGAGTTTGAGTTGTGGCTGAATTACAGTACGCATACGATTTCGGCGAACGAAGATTTTGGCTTTTGGACGTTTTCTGGCCGATTTTTGCCGAAAATATGGCAAAATCGGTGTCGGAACAGCATATCTTCTTGCTGCAAAATAATTATAACATATTGATATGTATATATTTAATTGATTTCCGGTCAAGCACTAAATATGATGAAGGGGCACATAGCCCCGCTCCAGTGACATGCACTATCTGAACTTTAACTTTATCCGACCAGACTGAATTCATCATAACCACATAAATTTTTAGTACTTTTTTACTCTTTCGTTTTCCGCTAACAATATCAGGCGGATTTTGGATTTTGCGGGCAAGTTGGACATAGATCACCTCGAGATTTGAAATATCAACGGATTTGACAACCGTTCAGTGCTGAGCGACAGTCGAGCGCATTTCCATTAGAGCGTAGGTTAGCCTCGCGATTTTGTGCGACCAACCCGCGGCTTGACGATAGGGTGTCGGTAGTCGTCTCCGGGTCTTCCAGACTTTATTTTTTTTGTAAGACGGCTAATAACACCAAAATTGCAGGGTTGGTGTTGAAACTTTAACATGACGTATTTCTAATAAAAATACGGACGACTACTGAGTGGGTCCGTGCGCAGGCGTATTCGAAATACCGCAACTCCATGTCTTGTCACTCTCTTTTTAAAAACCTACACTTGTGAGCTTCCCTCCCCTCGATGCCCTTGCTTGAGTTGTCATAGAGAGTTTGAGAACCAAAGTTCGGTTCTCATTTTAAATCAGTCGGCGTTAGCCGCACCTTGAATGAAGGCTTAAACAAACAGGCCTGGCTGGTGAAGATGCCCTCGAATCGCTGTGGGATTCTCTAGGAGCCTGTCCGAGAATACAAGTTCTGATGTCGAGTTCTCGAACAGGCTCCTAGGCAGTAGGCTTTTTTCAGAGTCAAGGAATGCTTTATAGCGCAGCGGCCCTTTACGCTGAAAAAACGATAGCCAGAATTCACACAACAAGCGATTGAGGCCAAATTCACTGGACAATAGTCGTGCTACCAATAGATCGCGAAGCTCAAAAGAAGCAGTCAAGATGCTGTTCCTTGTCTGTTTCTCCTTAGCGAAAATCCGAATCAAAACCGGAGGTGGTTTTGTTTGCTCACTGATAAACATCTTCTAAGTAACATAATTGTATTGTGTTACTTAGTATGTATCTGATTTATTTTACTTTGTTAAGCTCCACTGCTACTTTATGTAACATATATTCAAGTTAATAAAAAAAGAGCACAGAGAATGAACGCTGTCGACGCCGCCAATAAAGCTGAAATTGCCATGATGAACGCCGTTCTGGCTAACAAGTTTGGCCAACTCTATGCGGATATTTGGGGATTACCCAGGAAGAAGTGTTAAAGACTTATGACGATGATGAACTGTAGCTGCGTGTGGGTCATAAAAAGACTGCGGAAGCGTATCCCAGAAGCCCCCTTCGAGGTCTTGATTGATGGCAAACCAATGGGGACAACCAAGCTTTTAACCTTTGCGAGGCATGTGCCCAATACTGACCGATTTCCGCAGGTCCTAGCCCTTTATTCTTCCGGTTATCTGCGGTTGAAGGCGGGAGCCGATCCCCTACCTCCATTACCGTTCGGTCAGAGCCTTGTCCTCGGCCCAGCCATCTCCGGCACTTCAACTTCGTTCTCAAATAAAACGCTCTTTTTTCATCCCCAGATCCAACGCGTAGCTATTAATACGTCTCAAATTAACCAGGATGGCACGAACAGTCTCTTGATCAAGATTACGGCCTCGAACTCGAAGCTTTCGCATGACAGCACAAAAACCAATCGAATTATGAATCTCGCCTGGACACTGACTCTGAATGAGCCGAGCGACCAAGCAACCATGCTCAATGTAGCGGGAACGTTTGAGTTTACGGAAGGTGTTATTCCTGATCCGATGCAGACAGCCGAGGCTGATTCGATGCGGCTATTGCAAATTTCCACCATGTTTATTGACAATTTACGGCACGATGTTGACGCGTTTCGCTTTCGCAACTCGGGTGGCGTCGTAACAGTAGATTATGACTCTGCCGTGTCGAATACACTGCTTCCCGTTACTCCCAGTTCGCTGCATCCAGAAACCTTGAGATTCGACTCGCTTCATACCGATGATGTCGGACAGCCCAACGGGAATACACCGAGCTACAGAATCACGATAAACTCGACTGCAGGCCCCATGTCGGGCCCCATTACAGTTCGTGCATTCTTCAATAGCAGCCAAAACCTAAACGATGACAACCTAGGGTTATGGGCCTTTCAGCAACCGTCAGAGCGCATAGAAAAGGGGACAATAGGCAGCATCAACTACACCGTTATTGCGAGTACCTGTCCATTGCCCGCTATAGATTTTGATCCGGGGGTTTTGCAAACACCGGAACGGTTATGGGAAGCTTCCCATAACCGTTCCGTCGGGTTTTGAACGCATCGGTATTTCCCAGGCGCAAATCCTTCAGTTCCAGCAGGATGCTTTTGATAATGCTTTAAATGTGTCAGGTTTTGGAGCAGTCAATAAGGTCTTAAAAGTGTGACCAATGTTGATAAGCACGTCTGTGGTACCGTTACCGGCCTCTGCGTGGTTCATGCTATCGGCCTTGGGTCTTTTGGCAACTCGCAGGCTTCGAGAAGACCGGGTCAGTTAGACTGTCCGGATTTATAGCAGGACGGGATCATAATCCCGGCCTGAACGTTTCGACGATGTTAGACGGCAACCTCAAACATTTGGGCGGGTTAAATAACCCGCCCCACACAGGCATCTGATGCGGTTCATGCTATATGATGAAAATCAAATACCTAGGAAAGCGTAAGGTTTTAAATTGGGAATTGCTGACGGAATCGGGGTTAGGCCTTTCAATCAAGCATGCATGGCTAACTTGAAAGGCAGTTACCCATTCAAAAGCTGTCACTCAAAATCATAGGCAGCAGTCTGGTTTTGACCGTAGTGACTCAGTGACAATGTCAAATTGTTCGCCGAATAACGGACAGTCAACTGAGTCAAAGAATGCCTTAACTATTGAAATTGGATAGTTACCCCGACCGACGATGGCCCAGACACGCCCGTCACACCGCATCAAAATCGACGTCAGCTATCGAGAAACGCTTTTTCAGCAATCGATCGAGCAGTCAGCCAAAAACATTTTAAAGCAAAATTATCGTTCAAAAGGGCCGGTCAAAACCTCACTCTCTGAAACGAAACTCCTATGAGAGTTTTATATGTTTGTGTAAACTCAATATCATCATAAGCGAACAAGGAAGGCTGGAAAAGCCCACGAAAAATTATCGACCAATCATTGTACAGCTACAAAACTATCCGCCTGAAGCAGATTATGCAGCAAAACTTAAAAAACGGAACGGACATGAATTTACAACCAGACGAATGCGATCAGTTTTATCGTATTTGGTGGCCATTATTGACTTATGTCAACAAACAGATGAAGTTGTTTAATGACTTTCCAAGCCAGCTTGAAAACGACAATATTAATCAACAAGACGCAGCGGTTATCCGAAATGCCTTGTGGGCATCAGACCGACTGTTGCAAGACTTTATTGACAGCAACCCTGATCATTTATCAGCTGCAGATTTAGAATTGGCAGCAAGTTGGAAAAGTCGTGTTGCCGCTAGATTTTTTATCATGCGCCATTTGCAAAAATACAGTCTTTTCCTTAATGACTCTGATAATCCAATTGTTTACGGTGTCATCGGCCTAGTCTCGCCAATCCCCGAAATACTGCCTTACGCACCGCCAATATTGGTGGATGCAGTGTTGCTACCTTTTGGCGATAAAATCATTTTTGACAGCCTACTTAATTCCTATCCAGTAAGATTGGGTAGCGGCATCCGCAAGAGTCTCAACAATCAGTTGCGTCACGCTCAAGAATCACGAGGGGTCGTTACCTCGTTAGAGGCCACAGACCTAACCCAAGCTATTATCAATGGCAATCAAAAAATACTGGTCGCTTTTTACAAAGGGTTGGCTAAAGAAGGATTGAGTGAAAAAATGCAGCACGAGCACCATGCCAACATAAGAATATTTGTTAAGGATAGATTGTCATCGGCTATACCGCCACGTTCCCTGCTCAGTGTTAAGGTTGCCGACTTGGAAGCCTACTTTAGTGCTTGCGATAATAAAGCCAATCGGGTTAGTTTCAAACGTTTGGTCAAGTTCCTGTGTGACTCCGATAGGATTGGTTGGGAAGAGACCGAAAGGATGGAAAAGTTTTTGAAACGCCAGTAAGTCCATCTTGTGGATAACCGGACATAACACGCAGCCCTCGCTACGAAACTACAAACGTCCGTTTCTGGCCTTTATGTATTATGCAAAGCTTTGCATAACGAATAGGGTTTAGGCTATTTTTGCCCATCCCCTCGAATATGCTGAGCTCAGCATATTCGAGGATATGCGGAGTTCAGGAATATGGAAAGTGGCGAACGGAGGAGCCGAACAACATGGGTCGTTCGGCTCCGAACTACTCAGCATATTCTAGCCGCCTCGTAGAGAGGCAATCAACTGGTCCGGCGCACGGAACTGACCACGTTTAAGCGTAAGCGGGACCATCGCACTCATCGCCTCAAGTTTTTCGGTCGGATCAGCGCGTAGATAGACTTCGGTCG
>JAGXSU010000065.1 GCA_018333785.1 Methylomicrobium sp.
GCCCTAACAACGGGTGTCGAGCCAAAGGCCGAGGACACTGCCGCCGCGATATTAGGTGTCAGTTGAAAGTTTGGGAGCGTTGCTGCCTTGACCCGAACAAAGCTGATATCAGCAAAACTCACTGTCGAAAATGCCGATGCAAGGGCGATGGCCAAAGCAGATATTTTGTATGTATGTTTCATAAAGTGCCTTTTAATGTTGATTAAAAAAATATTATCCAAATAGGTGAGGCTTTTCAGCAAAGCACCTTTTTACAATAGTTAAAATTGGTGTTGTTATGTTACGCGTTTAGCCAAACTATAATGGCAAACCTAGTCGCCCTATAATTCAGGGGGACTTATTCTTACCTACACATAAGTGCGATCCTAATGAACAATAAAGATTTAGGCTAGCAAAGTGCATCGCGAACTCTGCTAGCCAATAGGCGAACTCGCTTATTTAGAAAATTTATCGGACAACCAACCCGGTGAGACCCGCTGGCAAAGCATTGATAGCCTCGCGTTTAGAAAGTTTGCCATCCCTTTGTATGTTATAGACACCGATGCTGTGATCGCCATTGCTAAGAACGTAAAGCATATGGCCGTCGGGCGAGACAGCAAGGTCGGTTGGACGGCTTTCTGTCGCAGCTAAGGCATAGCTATCTACACAACCTAAAGCCGCAAAAAAAAGTAACATATGCCATGGATATAAAAAAAGTTATTAGACATCGATCCTCGCTTGGCAAAGCGTCACCAACAGCTAGTGGCTGAGCATTTGAACGCCACGGATACATTGAGTGCGGGGTTACGAGCACTACCTAACAAAAGTACGAGTTTTGCCAGTACCCAGGCCGCGTGGCGATTTTATAAAAATGACCGGGTGACTTTAACAAAGTTGCACGAACCCTTACTAATCGCTGCTCACAAAGGTATTGCAACGCAATGCAGTCACTATGCGTTATGTGTACATGATTGGTCACGCTTAAACTATCGAAAACATGACAGTAAGTTGGATAAATACCAGATAACGCATGAAACCGATGTGGGTTACGACTTACAAAGTAGCCTTATTCTCAGTGATCAAACCGGACAACCCCTTGCGCCGGTTGCACAAAGACTGGTGACAGCCAACGGCAGTTACTCAACCTATCACGAGCATGAATTCTCTGAAACGGTTGAAAACCATTTGGATGAAGTGACGCACTGCATAGGTCAATTGGAACAGCATAAATTTGTCAAACCGCTGGTGCATATTATTGACCGAGAGGCCGACTCTGTCGGGCATATGCGCCAATGGGAGGCCAACAATTACTTGTGGTTAACACGCGCTAAAAAGACACCCTCGGTTGAATTCCAAGGGCAATCAATGCCTTGTGCTCAAGTTGCTGACGCGTTGTGTTTCGAGAAAATACGGCAAGTCGATTATCATGGTAAACGGCAATGGCAATGGGTTGCAGAAACACCGATACGAATAACGCGCGCGGCAAAGCCGAGCCAGAAGAAGCAGAAAAAACCATCGGTGTCAGGCGAGCCCATCGACGCACGACTGGTCGTCAGTCGTATTTTATCGAATGAGGGCGACATACTCGCTGAATGGTTGCTAATGACCAATGTGATGGCGGTTGAAGCCAGCGAGATTGCGCTTTGGTACTACTGGCGTTGGCAAATCGAATGTTTTTTCAAACTCCTTAAGAAAGCCGGACACGACTTGGAATCCTGGCAGCAGGAAACCGGACTCGCCATTGCCAAACGGTTACTCGTTGTCTGTATGGCTTGCGTGGTGGTCTGGGAAATTGCGGCCGCTAAAAGCGAAAAAGCAGACGCTTTGCGCACCTTTTTAATCAAGTTGAGTGGCAGGCAAATGGCGTGGGGCAAGTCATTTACTAATCCCGCGTTATTGGCCGGATTATGGGTGTTTCTTTCTATGCAGGAGGTGTTGAATTGTTACTCCCCTGAGGAGCTTGCGACTTTGCAAGAAACAGCTCAGGATTTTCTAATGTGACTTGTGTAGATAGCTATGGTTTGCTGGTGGGCAATGAGGTTCTGTTAAGAAACGATATCCCTGTTGAACAACTCATAGAGTACATTCGCGAAGTCAAGAAACGCACCTGGCGCCCGGTCAGTACTTCAGAAACCTGGGACCGGTGGATAGCTCACCCGGAACTGGCAAACGAAGTCGACTATATCGCTGTCCATATCCTGCCTTATTGGGAAGGTATTAATGTTGAAGGCGCCGTGGATTATATCTTCTTCCGCTACAACGCGATGAAAGAGGCCTTCCCGAATAAACCGATTATTATCACGGAAGTGGGTTGGCCTTCAGATGGTCAAGCGTTCAAACACGCCACCCCTTCACTGACCAATCAGGCCAAATTTCTCAGACAGTTCCTCAACCGGGCGTCAAAAGAAAAAGTCAATTACTACGTGATCGAAGCATTCGATCAGCCCTGGAAAATCGCACGGGAAGGCTCTTCCGGTGCTTATTGGGGTATCTACAATGCGGATAGAAAGCCCAAGTTTCCGATGGTCGGAGATGTGCTGGCAATGCCTCAATGGCAGGACTGGGCAAGTGGCGCAGCCATCTTCAGCTTCATTTTGATGGGCCTATTTTTATTCAGCCGACGCCAACTTAAATTACCGGGACTCTTATTTTTCGGCATCATTGCCAATATTGCCGCCTCTGTTCTGATTTGGTCGGCATCGATCGCGGCCCAGCAATATCAAACGACTTTCTCTATCGTATTCTGGCTGATTCTTTTATTGATGCAGGCGCTGGCTATTTTAATTCTGCTAACCGAAAGCCTTGAAATAGCTGAAGTCATATGGCATAGAAAAAGCTCCAGAACATTCCAGCCGCTAAAACCGGAAAGTGATTTCGTCTTTCCGAAAGTATCGATACATCTACCTATTCATAACGAACCGCCTGAAATGGTCAGAGAGACGCTGGAAGCGCTGGCCAACATTGATTACCCGGACTACGAAGTACTGGTGCTGGACAATAACACCCGGGATCCGGCAGTTTGGCAGCCGGTTAGAGACGATTGTGAACGGCTGGGGGCAAAGTTCCGGTTTTTCCATCTTGAAAACTGGCCCGGTTACAAAGCAGGCGCCATCAACTATGGCCTGGATCAGACCGCTGATGACGCTGAAATCATTGCGGTCATCGATAGCGATTACATCATTTCTCCCGATTGGCTCAAATCGATGGTGCCTTATTTTGAAAATGACACTGTCGGCTTTGTTCAATCGCCTCAAGATTACCGCGACCTGCACGAAAACATGTTTAAACAGGTCTGTTACTGGGAATACGCCGGCTTTTTCAATATCGGCATGGTTCAGCGCAATGAATACAACGCCATCATTCAACACGGCACGATGACATTGATTCGAAAATCGGCTCTGGTTGAAACAGGGCGCTGGAGCGAATGGTGTATCTGCGAAGACAGTGAACTGGGTTTGCGTCTTTATGAGGCCGGTTATGATTCCGTTTACTGCAAAGAATCGTTTGGCCGCGGCGTGATGCCGGATACCTTTTCCGGCTACATGACACAACGTTTCCGCTGGGTATACGGGGCTATGATGATCATCAAACATCATTGGCGGCAATTTCTGCCCAGTAAAAAATCATCATTAACGACAGCCCAACGGTATTATTTTATTGCCGGTTGGTTGCCGTGGTTTTCGGATGCATTAGCACTTTTGTTGACTATCGCCAGTCTGGTGATGACCGCATTGCTGGTGTCCGATCCGCTGCACAGCGAATTACCGGTCAATGCGCTTCTGTTGCCGACGATTGGCTTGTTCGGTTTTAAAATCATCCGCACGCTTTGGTTGTATAAAGCCCGGGTTAACTGTTCAATCTTGCAATCATTCGGCGCGGCACTTTCCGGATTATCGCTAACCCACACCGTAGCGAAAGGCACGATACAGGGCTTGTTTACTTCCGGAAAACCGTTTATGCGGACCCCGAAACTTGAAAAGCAGGGACCGTTTATTGCCGGTTTGGCTACGATCTGGCAAGAATTACTGCTGCTGTCCTTACTGATCACGGCCATTCTGTCGATGCACTCACTGGAGCATTTCGACAATTTGAGTGGAAAACTCTGGATTGCCGTACTGGCGGTTCAATCGGTGCCGTACATCGCATCGCTGCTAATCTTGCTAATGAGTATTGCGCCTAATTACTTGCCTTCGAGAAAAAAATCGTAAACAACCGTTTACCATTTTATATCTTTCGCACTTAAAATTTTGGCAGCACCTAAGGAGGCAACGGGTTGTTCGACAAAGGCTATGCCAGCATGGATGCTGGCATAGAGCCTACAGGGATGGTTTTACGGCGTCCTTTGACGGGCACCCCGGTGCCGAATTTAGATCTACGATGGTTATATCTATTGAAGCAGGGATTCACCCAAACGAACACTGCTAAAACGGTGTTCTGAACTCAAAGTTAAAACTGTCGTGATATCTTCATCACAACAGCCACATTAGCAGCATTAATCGATTGCAATAAGTACCAAGGATTTCATAACCTTTAACGAGAAAAATCTTTCATGGATCCTGACTACCGTTTATTTCCTTAAGCTCAAAACAGGTTTGCCAAAACCTAAAAAATAATAACAAGAGCGCTTTTAAGCCCCCTCTATCTTTCAATAACCCTGCTCAACCGCTACCAGGGAATTCCCATGAACATTGACTGCCCAGCTGATTACTCAGCTTTTATTCAATCCGGACGCGACTTGCGGCTCGATTTTTTGCGCGGTTTAATCATGCTGTTGGTCGTATTGATTCACTTATCCTATTTATCCTTATTAAGCATGTTTGCCTGGGAACGTATAGGTTTTGTCTCCAGTGCCGAAGGATTTGTCTTTTTATCGGGCACAGTCTTGGGATTGGTTAGCGAAAAAAGGATGACCACAGAAACCTGGTTTTTCACTGCCAAACGCTTATGGCGCCGATCGGTTCAGCTCTATCTTGCCTATTTGGTCATCATTTTGAGTATTGTTGTGTTCAGAATGATTCCCGGTATTGAAACATTCAGGGTAACGCATTGGATAGATTTCAGCGCAGACTTGGTCTACCCTGTATTTCCTGATCCGGATTTACCCTGGTCTACTTTTCTGGAGCGTGCTCTGCTCCTGCGCATGGGTCCTCACCAATTCCAAATCATAGGGCTTTATATTCTCTTAATCGCTTTTTCGCCCATCATATTATTTTTGATTCGCCAGGGCAAAACGCTTTGGGTCTTGGTGTTGATTTGGACCATCTTTACTTTGGACGACTTTTGCCATTTCAATGTCACTCATGCTCAATTCGAATACGCATTCCCTTTGTTGACTTGGCAAGCACTGTTCTTTACCGGCATTGCGTTGGGCTATCACCGTAACATCATCTTCAGCTATATCACTGCGCCGAAACAACAATGGCTTAATAACCTGGCCTGGCTTATTGCATTGGGACTTTTTTTTCTGGCGATGAACAACACCAATGCTCTTTTTTGGCCCGGCCCTACATTTTCTTTGATTGACCCGGAAGCCTATACCGAAATGTACGTTCGCTGGTTTGACAAAACCTGGTTGGGTGTTGGGCGGGTGATTAACAATGCGGCATTGTTTATCATTTTGTTTAACGCATTGACTTATCATTGGCCCAAATTCAACAGGCTTTTAGGCTGGTTTTTGATTCCTATCGGACAAGCTTCTTTGTACGTTTTTATCCTGCATATTTACTTTATTGTTTTGATCAGCAGCACCCCATTGCCAGGCTATGAGAATATTTTAATCAACACCGGCATTCACCTGTTTACACTGATAACAATATGGTGGATGGTGAAAAATCAGTTTCTATTTAAAATTATTCCTCGTTAGACCCTCATCTGATGGCAAACAAGCAAACCGCTGTATGTTTAATTGTCGGTTAAAACCTGAAATTTGAACGCTGATTTTGTGACAGTGCGCTATGCGCGGCAAGATAATCAGGCCGGTGCAAGGGACCAATCAAAACCAGACCGGTAACAAAGCCCCCTACATGCGCCCAAAATGCAACACCGCCTGTTGCCCCGCCTAAAGCAGGTAAACCGCTGAGCACCTGAAGCAAAAACCAATAACCCAGCATAAATGCTGCCGGAACTGATGCGGAGGTTATATAAAAACCGATAGGAATAACGGTCTGTATTTCGGCTTTTGGATAAAGCCTGGCATAAGCGCCCATAACACCGCCAATAGCACCTGAGGCACCTACCATTGGTGTAACCGCATCCGGAGCGGTAAGTATTTGTGCTACAGCCGCAGCAAATGCGCACATCAGATAAAAAAACACAAAATGCACTTTATCCATCACATCCTCCACGTTATCGCCAAATATCCACAGAAACCACATATTAGCGATTAAATGGAACCAGCTTCCATGCAAAAAGGCATGAGATAACAGCGTGGTTATGCTGCCTCCATCGCCCAACACACAGGCATAGTTTCCGGTGATTTGTATTTTGGTGTTATTGACGGCTGACCCGAGCAATTCCCCTGGAATTAGGCCGTAGTGGCATAAGGACTGGGCAAGCCCCAACTCACTGCCTGCGCCTTGAACAAAAAACCAGATAAAAATGTTGGCCGCAATAATGACTATCGTAACAACAGGTTGATGCAATGTGGGATTTTCATCGCGAATGGGAATCATAGACTGAGCTCCAGCTGGTTAAGACGCTGCAAAAATACTTGAAAAGTAACTACTCACCCCCCTTGGAATAGAGAGTGTAGGTGATTGATTGAAAAGGCTTCTGCAACAGGGATGTTGCAAAGAGCTACAGGGACGTATTGATGCGTCCTTTTAAATCAAGCACCCACACCGAATAAAACGGGAAGAGGCGCAGAAACCTTGAAAAAAAGTAAACCGGTGCCATTTTAACCTCATAAACTTTCCTGATTATAAAGATGCTTCAGCAACAACGTCTTTCCGGCAGGCTCTGGCCGAGATGACGATTTTTGACTGAGCAGATTGGTCTTTATAATCAGGTCAACTTTTGATGTAGGTAGTGAACACCGTTCTATTGTAAACCGCCATTAAATTGATTAGGTTATGATGTTAATTGACGACCACCCGGAATTGAGTGCACCGTCACCACTGATAGCCATTCATTCGAGGATATAAAAATGGACGAACCCAAAGATTCTAAACGAGTACAGACTCTCTTTGCTTTCATAAGCGGGACATTCACTTTTGTAAAAAAGTTTTTGAAATGGGCTTATGAAACGTTATCAAGCAAGTCATCATCTCAACAGCAAAAACCAAGCTCTCCGGAAGACACGAAGGCATCACAACCTTTTAGAATTTTCCTCATTGTACTCGGCGTTTTGCTCGTTCTATCTATTTTTAATCGGGTAGAAGACATTCAAAAAGACGAACTGCCTTATAACAAATTTCTGCAACTCGTCAGCGAAAATAAAATTGAACGCGCTGTCATCACTGAAAATGCCATCACCGGATTGATCAAATCCGAAGACGGCTCGAAACCGCCGGAACCTTTTGTCACTTTCCTTTTGCATAATGATTCGCTGGCCCAAAAACTGGCCGAACACAATGTCGAGTTTATCGTCAGAAGCAGCGAAAACTGGTTAACCAACCTGCTCTTCAACTGGGTCATTCCTATGCTGATTCTGGCAGCGATCTGGCTCTGGTTCTTTAAACGGATGGCAGGAGGCGCTCCTGGTGCCGGACGTGGGTTTCTGAACATGGGCAATAAAGTTCGTATACAACCGGAATCTACCCAAAAACTCACATTTGACGATGTCGCCGGCTCCGAAAGCGCCAAACAGGAACTCAAAGAATCCATCGATTTTCTTAAAGCGCCGGAAAGAATTCAACGGCTTGGCGGGCGTATGCCTAAAGGACTGTTACTGGTAGGCCCTCCAGGCACCGGCAAAACCCTGCTGGCGAGAGCGGTTTCCGGTGAAGCGGGGGTTCCATTTTTCAATATCAGCGGCTCGGAATTCATTGAATTGTTTGTTGGTGTAGGTGCCGCGCGCGTCCGCGATTTATTCGAACAAGCCCGGCAAAAAGCACCTTGCATTGTCTTTATCGACGAATTGGATGCCATAGGCCGTTCAAGAAGCGGCCCTGTGATGATTGGCGGGCATGATGAACGAGAACAAACGCTTAATCAATTATTGACTGAAATGGATGGCTTTGACCCTTCCTCGGGTGTTGTGGTGATGGCTGCAACCAATCGCCCTGAAATTCTTGATAAAGCCCTGCTCAGAGCGGGACGCTTTGACCGGCAAATTGTGGTCGATAAACCTGACCTGGAAGACCGGATCAAGATTTTGAAACTGCACACTCAAACCATACAACTGGCCAATGATGTTGATTTAACAGTAGTGGGCCGCAGAACACCGGGCCTTGTCGGGGCTGACTTGGCCAATATCGCGAATGAGGCTGCTATTATTGCCGTCCGGATTGACCATTCTCAAGTCAGAATGGAAGATTTCGAAGCAGCCATTGAACGCATTCTTGCGGGGCCCGAGAAAAAAAGCCGCTTACTGGGGCCAGAGGAAAAACGCCGTGTTGCTTTTCATGAAGCAGGACATGCCTTGGTCGCCGAATCTGTGCCTACCGGTCAGCCCGTGCATAAAATATCGATTATTCCTCGCGGTGTTTCAGCGTTAGGCTACACCTTGCAACTGCCGGTCGAAGAAAAGTTTTTATCTACCGAAAGCGAATTGAAAGATCAAATCGCTATTTTATTGGGTGGAAGAATGGCGGAATCGATTGCATTGGGCAACATATCCACAGGCGCTCAGAACGATCTTGAAAAAGCCAGTGAAATTGCCAGGGCCATGGTGTGTTCATTGGGCATGAGCGAAAAACTGGGCGCGGTGACTTATGGAAAGCGGCAACAATTGCAGTTTCTTGAAACGGAAGTGTCTGAGCAGCGCAACTTCAGTGATGATACCGCACGGATAATTGATACAGAAATCAAAGCATTGATTGATGAAGGTATTGCACGTGCGACCGAAATACTGATCAATAAACGCTCGTTGTTAGACCGGATTGCGGAGCTGCTGCTTGAAAAAGAAGTCATTCTGCATGATGAAATGAAGTCTTTAATGGAAGCCGGTTAGACTTCTATCTGCAGGCATCATGAGTGGTGTTGAATGGAAACAAGCCCAACAAGTTCAGGCTATACCGAGCATGTTGGGCTCTGCTTCCGTTCAGTCCGACCTTCTCTAGACTTGCGGCTAACGATCAACGCAGAGAGCCGAAACAATATCAAACCGGAAGCTTATTCAGCAAGGTCCCTTGCCATTGGCCTAAACCAATAGGAGTTCTGAATTAATTTACACCTGATTCTGACTTCAAAGCTAAAATCGATTTTGAATTATGGGCAAGCCACTCTTTGATGCGCTGAGAATCTCCCACTGGCGTTAATTTCCCTGGAGCATTCAGCAACACAATAATGGTCGGCCTTTCCTCGAACCATGATTGCATGACAAGGCATTTTCCGGCTTCATTGATATACCCCGTTTTAGAAACACCGATCTTCCATTTAGGATTTTTGACTAAAGGATTTGTGTTGTTGAACACCAAACTGCGCTTACCGACTTGCTGATAATGTTGTTGAGTCGTTGTAAACTCCCTGATCAGTGGGTATCTGGCTGCCGCAGCGACCATCTTGGCCAAATCACGCGCACTGGAAGAATTTTCGGCATACAACCCGGTAGGATCCCTAAAACGAGTATGATTAAGCCCTAAAACCAAAGCCTTACGATTCATTGCATTAATAAAGGCCCGCTTACCGCCTGGATAGTTTCTGGAAAGTGCCGATGCCGCCCTGTTTTCTGAAGACATCAGCGCCAACCTCAACATTTCATGGACCGTCATCGAGGTGCCTACCGACAAACGTGAACGGCTGTGTTTGAAATTATCGACGTCCTCAGCGGCAATGGTCAGCATTTTGTTCATCAGCGGCTTAGAATCGAGCAGCACCATCGCCGTCATCAATTTTGTGACGGATGCAATCGGAACTATTTTCTGAGAGTTTTTTTCGTAAATAATATTGCCTGTGAGCTGATCAATAACAATCGCAGAGGCCGACTGTACAGACAAGCGGTTACCCGCCGAGGCGATCGATGCCATGAATACTAGCGATAACAGGACGAATTGAATCATCTGGAGAAGGGGGGATTGTGACAGTCTCATAAACTCTTTAATTTGCAGCAAAAAATAAAAATACTCTTAATGGATTGGGCTTTTAACCTTTAAGAGTAGACAATGATCCTAACTTCCTACCGCCCTATTTGTGGATCGATTATTTTTGTAAAAACTCAGCATCGGATGGGTTTCATGCTTTTCACAACACAAAAATTAATGCCGTGGCCTTGAAATATTGGATTGGCTACCGCCAACCGCAACCTACACTGTGCATCGCCTTAGTCTTTGTTGTTTACTGAATAGTTACTTTTTTTAAGGAATTCAACAATAACCCAGGATGCCAAACAAGACAATAAAAGCGCAGCTGTCGTGGCCTCATTTGTTACAAAATCTTATTGTTAGACCAACACTTTAAACCAAATTGTCGGTTATGATAGCCTACCCTTCGAATTTAACAACCTTGATTTTTAGACTTTGAGTGTAAATTCACATGAATTCTATAATTGCACTAATGATTTGAATCCAAGCACCAACCCTCAAATCCCTATTCCAAGTTCACACTGGGAATGGCTGATAATACGTGCGGCACAACCCTCCAGACCATAGAGAATAAATACTTATGACCATCACAATAGAAGCCCTTGCCAAGCTGTGTGACGCCGAAATAATCGGCGGCAATCCCGGAAACCCCATTACTTCTGCCGCCGATATCAAATCAGCCGGTGCACAGCAAGTGACAGTGTTAAATGATCTCAAGTATGCAAAATACCTGGTTGACAGCAAGGCTTCGGCTTGTTTTATGAACACGCAAACGGCCCAACTGGAATTTCCCGAAGGCATGGCAAAGCTTGTTTCTAAAAATCCGGATATCAGTTTCATCACGGCAGTCAATGCCCTGCATCCCCAGGCAAACTTCGAACGAGACCTATCCAAACACGCCGCCATTGCAGACTCCGTCCAACTTGAGTCCAATATTTATGTCGGTGCTTTTGTCTCGATCGAGGCTCATTCATCCATTGGGCAAGGCACAGAAATTCATAGCGGTGCCCGAATTGGCCGTCATGTCAGTATCGGAAAAAACTGCCGGATCTATGCGAATGCGGTTATTTACGATCATAGCCAGATTGGTGATGACGTCATTATTCATGCAGGCAGCATCATTGGCGCCGATGGTTTTGGCTATAAACAACAAAACGAAAAACATATTAAAGTGCCGCATATCGGCAATATCATTATTGAGGACAGAGTGGAAATCGGCGCCAATACCTGCATCGACAGAGCCACTTTCGGCTCTACGGTCATCGGCGCCGGAACAAAAATCGATAATCTGGTTCAAATCGGACACAATAATGCAATAGGCGAAAATGTTATTATCTGCGGCCAATCAGGCATATCAGGCTCATGCATCATTGAAAACAACGCCATTCTCGCGGGCAGCACCGGCGTCGCAGATCATGTGCGTATCGGTCATCATGCTGTCGTTATGGCACGCTCCGGTATCTCGGGCAATGTTGAACCGGCAACACAAGTCTGGGGAAGCCCCGCAAAAGACAAAAAAGTCGCTTGGCGGGAATTAGCCGCGCTGGCAAAACTCCCCGAATTATTAAAGAAAGTTAAAGTGCTGGAAGAAAAGATTTCACTACTCGACAAAAAATAAAACTCCCGGACTTAAGGACAAACGATCATGGCCAAACCGATTACACCCTTGCTGGCAGCTGATGCAATCATTGAACTGGTGGACAGGCCTGATAAGCCTTTTGTTTTGATAGAACGGGCCTACCCGCCTTTGGGATGGGCCATACCGGGAGGGTTTGTCGATATCGGCGAGACGCTGGAACACGCTGCAATCCGCGAGGCAAAAGAGGAAACGGGACTGGATATTGTGCTGACAGCCTTATTAGGCCTCTACTCGAATCCTGCGCGTGATCCCAGAAATCATACCGTTACCGCCGTTTATGTTGCACAAGCGACCGGAACGCCGCTTGCCGCCGATGATGCAAAGAATTTCGGCCTATTTAGTCCGGATTCACTGCCTAATGAACTGGCTTTTGACCATGCACTGGTCCTGGCTGATTACCTCAGCTTCAGAACAACAGGCAAACAGGCACCGCTAAGAACTTAAGCAAAAATTGAGTTACTTGCTATTGATAGGAACGTTTGGAATGCCCTACCATTCAGCTGACTCTAGCAAAATACGTGTAATAAAAAATCACATATTGATCATTGCCATCTATACTTTCCCGGATGCACCGTTAACTTGATAACGGTGTTTAGATCGTTGCCAAAAGGGAATAACCATGACAGAAACGGATCAAAACAGTACCGTTTATGCCATAAAAACAACTGTTTAAGATTTCACAGGACGCGTTAATCTTGAATTTTATGAGGAGAATAACAATGAATAAAAAGCAAATCCTAACCGCCTGCATGATGACCGGGGCCTTACTGGCCGGACCGTCAGCTTTTGCAGACGAACATAAGCACGGCTATTTCTCATGTCTAAGCGATAAAATCAGTCAAGGTTTTTTCAATACCACCACTGGCTTTATTGAATTACCCAAAAACATTATCAATATCAGTCACGATCAGAACATCTTTGTTGGCCTGACCTGGGGAACGGTTCGCGGCGTTGCTCATGCTGTTGGCCGGACTGTAGTCGGCGCAGCGGAACTGGTTACCTCGCCGATTCCGACCGATGATTATATCTCGCCACCCTATGTTTGGGATCGTTTCAGTGAAGACACGCGCTATTTCGGCCTTAATCTTCCTGGCTTTTGGACCACCTATGGCCCACTGGATGACGGCGATTAAGCATCAAACCCATTGGATAAACGTTTGAATCATTGCTCCAAGACCAATGATGCGTATCAAGAGGATAAAATCATGAATAAACACTTTATTTATTTGCCATTTGCCGTACTAGTCGCGTCGCTGACGGCTTGTACCCCTCCAACCAAAGATATCCCTGGCCTTACATCAGAAATTGATGCAGCAATGGCCGGCCACTACGGCCAATCGATGTACCACGAAGAACTTGCAGAGGAAAGCCTGGAAGATGCCAATGAAATTCTGGAACATTGGAAAAATGATCACTACTGGAACATTGATCTTCGCCAAAAAGCCATGACCGCCGCTGAAGAAGCCGCTCATCATCGTAAGGAATCAGAAAAGGAAATGTGCAAATGGTTAACATCCGTCCATAGTCACAACCATCATCAGGGAGAAGTTGCGCAGCACGCAGCGGCCTATTTCAAAACCGGCAGCGCAGTGCCTTACCAAACCAACCATCATGAAATTGCCTCGTTGGGCAAATACCTACAGACTCACCCCGATGCGACAGCCCAGGTAATCGCTTACACAGATACCGTAGGCAGCGCTCAAAGTAATCAAATCTTGTCTGAAAAACGCGCTTCAGCAGTAGCCAATATGTTGATTGCCCAAGGCGCAAGTGCCTCGCAACTGAGCACCAAAGCTCAGGGTGAAGCCGAAGGTCCTGACCGTACAGCCAATCAAAAACACCGGGTTGTCATGATCAGTACTGCTCATCCAAATTATATGGATTGTCCAGACCTTAAATAACGTAAAGAGCTCCGCAGCAAAACACCTCGCTGCGGAGCTTCAAGGCAAGCACTTCCGCTCCACCTCTATCAGGACTCACTTACGGGTAGACCTCGCCTAATGCACTTGGATAAGGCGAGAAATAATAAGATGCTTGGATATAAGGATCGGGACACTTGCGAAAATGGTGCTTCAACAACGTGATAGGCGCTATCAAAGGCACCTCGCAGTTACGATACGACTCAATTAGCTCGCATAATTCGGCTTTATCATCCCGGCCCAATTCTTTTTTCAAATAGCCTTGTATATGCTGCAAAACGTTCACATGATTGGCTCGCGTAGGGACCGTCAACAAGGTGTTCATCAGTTGCAAAATATATTGATTGGCAACTTCTGCCAGATTTTCTTTGGTCAATCCCGCCAGCAACTGACCCAAATCACGGTAATCGGCATGACTCATAATAATCAATTTGTGCCGGGCATGAAATTCAATCAGACCATGCGCCGTCAAGCCTTCTTTTTTCAGTATTTGCCAACGATAAACAACGTGTATGCGTTTAAAAAAATTGTCGCGAAAACAAGCATCTTCCAAACGAATATCTTCTTCCACCGGTAGCAGCGGAAAATTACGCATAATTTTTAGCGCCTCAAGCCCTATGCTATCTTTGCCATTGGAAGTATTGCCAAAATGCTTCGCCACTTCAGACTCTGAAGCCAGACTTTTCTTTTTAATGACATACCCGCAGAGCTGAGTGCCTTCGCCTGAATCGGAACCAGATCGCATCAAGGCTTCAGAATGAGTTGTTGGAAAAACGGTTAAATCTGCTTCTTCACTGACTGAAAACGGGAAAAATTCAAAAAAATGACAGGCCGCCTCATTGATAACCGCGTCTTTTTTTGGAATTGCTCCACTGCTTGCCAACTGATCAAACAAACAACTACTGACACCTATGGGAATTTTTTTCATAGCGTTTTCGAAGTCCCGGATTACTGACGTGCGCTGATTGTATCCGAAGTTTGCGAATTACAAAAAAATTCTGTACTGCCGCCAGATGCGAGCAATTAATCAGAATAATAAACAGTCATGGTCTTACGTTCAGGATAATGGAATTCTGGAAATCTTAACGTCCCTGCCGGACCTCTGTTTCAATGCAACATAGTTGAAACATTAATTAGTTTCAAGTTACCTAAAAAAGAAACGCCTGTTGAAACGTGAGTTGTGATACATAAAACAAATCTTCACTAATATAGTGTTAAATAACAGTTACTTGAATATAAAAAATTCCCTTGGCACGGTTCTGGCTATACAAGATTCCGTACCGGTCTTAAATTAGACCAACATAAAAATAACAGGCTTTAAGGGAATCAAAATGAAACAAAAACTATTACTCATTGGCAGCTTACTGTTGTTGATGTCCGGATGCGCAACAACTACAACCCCGTCACACACGGAAAGCCATGAACACGGCCAGGCAAAAATGTCCGCACCAGGACAGTCCAAGCTTTATAACGAAGCGCTAAATCCCCGCCAAATTGAACATCCCGATCATTTAGGCTTTAATGACTTACATATTCAGGCAATCAGACATCTGGTGCCGGATACCCATAGCGTCCATGATCCCAAACTGCAAGTTATCGTTCATCATCACTGTAAAGCTTATGATGATGGCACTTTCGTCTGCATGATGTTCCCTACCGGAATGAAAGACCAGGACAAACCAATTGGTTTCGAATACATCATTACCACCGAGCAATTCAACACCTTGCCGGAAACAGAGAAAAAATACTGGCATTACCATAAAGTGGAAGTCGCCAAAGCACATGCCACATTTCCTGACCTGACGCAGGAAGAAGCTGCTAAAATTCTACCTGCAGTCCATGAAACTTACGGCAAGGTCATTTATTTTCAAAAACCTGATGATAAATATCCATTAGGCGAACCCTATATCGTTATCGTGCAGCACATGCCTGAACAAGATTAAAAGTTCAACCCCCCTTAGTGTGTAGCGATACACACCTTTATAGCCAGCGGAATAAGGTCTTCACAGCCTCCGCTGGTGTTTTTTTTGGGAGGCTCAGATGCGATTACTAATAAAAATTCTGCTGGGATTACTGGTTACCACTTCATGTTTTGCAGACAAGAACCTGGGCTTACCCCCATTGACGATCCCCACTGATAATCCTCAAACGGCTGAAAAAATTAAGCTAGGCCAACTTCTTTTCAATGATAAACGTTTAAGTGCTGACGGCTTGGTCAGTTGCGCCAGCTGCCATCGTTCAGACACCGCTTTCACCGACGGACTGCCGATTTCCAAAGGCATAAAGCAGCAATTGGGAACACGAAATGCGCCCACCGTCATCAATTCCGCTTATTACGAAACACAGTTTCTGGACGGCAGAGAAAGCAGTCTGGAAGCTCAAGCAAAAGGGCCACTGGTCAACCCCGTCGAGCATGGCTTCTCGCATATTGAACTGGTTGTTGACGTTGTCAATCAAGATGCCGCTTATAGAGAACAGTTTCAACAGGCGTTTAATGTTAAGCCGGATGACATCACTATCGAGCACATCGCCAAAGCCATTGCCAGCTTCGAACGGACACTGATTGCGGGCGACTCACCTTTTGACCGTTACTATTTTGGCAAGGATCAATCGGCACTATCGGACAGTGCAGCACGCGGATCGCGTATTTTCCGGCGCAAGGGAAACTGCATGACGTGCCATGAAATATCATGGAACAACGCCTTGTTTACGGATAATCGTTTTTATAATGTAGGGGTTGGTTTCGAGCGCTTGAAGCCGGTCTTGGCGGAATTGACATCAGCCATCAATCAACAACAAGCCGTAAACATTTCCGAACTGACTGATGCCCAGCGCTCTGAACTGGGTCGCTTTGCTGTTACCAGGATACCTGCGGATCTCGGCAGATTCAAAACGCCCACGCTGCGCAACGTCGCATTGACCGCACCTTATATGCACGATGGCAGCCTTAAAACGCTGGAGGAAGTGATAGAACATTATGACAAAGGCGGCATCAGCAACGCTTACATCGATCCCAAAATTTTCCCTTTACATTTGACCGTTCAGGAAAAGGCCGATTTGGCTGCCTTTTTAAAATCACTGACCAGCGCTGAAAGTGAGCTGAACTAATTACGCATAACCTGTTAAAAGAGATGAGCCATGAAAAAAATCAGTTTAGCTTTAGCCTTATGGCTATCGGGAACTACCCTTTCATTTGCAGAAGAAAGTGATACTCGTCAGGAATTATTACTGACAGAAGCTCAGCGCCATCATGTTTTGAGCGAAATGCGTGCCTTGCTGGATGGTACTCAACAAATTCTCTCCGCCTTAGCTGACGAGGATATGACTCGTGTTGCTGCGTCTGCAGAGGCTTTGGGGTTGAACATGGCGCATAAAGCTGAAGATCACCTGCATCACATACTCCCCAAAGAATTCATGCACCTGGGCATGTCGCTGCATGAGGACTTCGATCAAATCGCCGTTGATGCCAAAAATAAGGCCGCACCAAAACAAATCTTGCACCAATTAAGTGCTGCCATGGGCAAATGCGCGGCGTGTCATAACGCTTATCAAATTCGTATCGACAATCAAGACAAGGCTAGGCTTGATGAAGTCGCGCAACACGGCGCTCATGTCATGCCGTTCGATCTGGAGCAAACCTTGCATGTTTTTTCAAAAAGCGAACAGGGCGGAGTACAGCAAGTGATAGTCAAAGATAAAACCAATACCGGACAAATCGAACTGATTAGGGCGCATCTGGCCAAAATTGCCGACGAGTTCAAGCGTGGCGATTATTCCAATCCGGCTAAAATCCACGGCGATAACATGCCGGGACTGGCCGCGTTACGCAATGCCCGGCCTGAACAACTTCAAATTGACTACACCGAATTAGCCGATGGCGCTCAAATTACCTATACCAGTGACCAACCCTCACTCATCCATGCGCTTCATCAATGGTTTGATGCTCAACTGAGTGATCACGCCCGCCATGCGATTACGGGCCATCAGCACCACTTAATGCATGACAAGTAGAGGGGCAATGCAAAAAAAATGAACAAGCTTTTGATACTGCTGCCATTGCTCTGCTTGCAGGCTTGCGCGCACAAGACAAGTAAAGAAATCGCTGAATCCGCCAGCCAATTGGCGCCTCAGAACTACGCACCCCAAAAATACAGCTTGCCCAGTCTTGATCCCGGAATTCATCAATCACCCATCAATATTTTTACCAACCGGACAAAAAAGGAATTGAACCATGACCATTTTGTTGTCCATTTTCAAGACAAAGTAACGGCTGTTGAAAACCTGGGACATACAATTCAGCTTGATTTCAATGCAGGCAGCACTATTACTGTCAAAGACAAAACCTATTCCTTCAAACAAATGCACTTTCATACGCCTTCGGAGCATTTGATTGACGGCATGACCTTTCCGATGGAACTGCATATCGTCAGCGCTACGGAAAATTCAGTCACACCAGATTATCTGGTCATCGCCGTTTTATTCAAAATGGGTGAAGACAATCAATTCATCAACGAATTTATCAATCTGACCCCCTCGCACCCTCACAATAAAACTGTCGTTAAGGACAATTCAGTCAAATTAAACGATCTCCTATCTTTAAACCCGGAAGGTGATCTAGGAGCCTGTCCGAGAACACAGAACCCAGAGCAGTCACTAATGAATGCCGAAAAACATTTTTATTTTTTCCGGCAATCCGACTTGAAATCGCTGCGATTTTGTTCAATTTAGGGTCTATGAGTCGCTATTTGGGGGTGTTTTTCCTCATATTGCCGGTTGAATGACGCAATTTTCAAATTCCGGGCGGATTAACCCCGTCAAAATGGCCTTGGCGATTTTTTTGAAGTTGTGGGCGGC
>JAGXSU010000066.1 GCA_018333785.1 Methylomicrobium sp.
CTTGATCTAAGAAACATCATTCGAGACCAAAATCAAGAACGTAAAAACTTGAATATTGAGGAGGCTTTTCACTTTAATGAAATGGCTAACAACGTCCAGTTAAGTAACTCGTCATTGCGCAATGATAGAAAATTATTTACAAAATTACTTTATCAAATGTTCTGGCTAACAACATGTAATCCTTATGTTGATAAGAAAAACAGCAAATCGCTTGAAATTAAATTTTGGAATTTTAATTATTCAGATAAGCCATATATGCTTGCAATGGCAAGAAGCATCTACCATCGTAGTTTTCCATAGGCCTAATCCATGACCACCCTACAAACCCAAATCCCCGACCAACTTCTACAACAAGCCCAATATTTGGTGAATCAAGGCTGGGTAACCAATATCGACGAATTGATCGCCGAGGCGATGCGCCGTTATCTGGAATCACACCGTGAAACCATGACCGAGGAATTCATTCGCGAGGATGTCGATTGGGGCCTGCATGGGCAGGATTAACCCGGTCGTTATTACCGACGCAGGCCCCATCATTCATCTTGATGAACTGCGGTGTATGGATTTGTTGGCAGACTTTGGCAGAGTGCTGGTTCCAGAAACCGTTTGGCTGGAAGTCGAACGGCACAGGCCGTTGGCGTTGAAGCCTGAAAATGACTGGCTTCTGCGTCAGTCGCCCAAGCAGCACTCAGCCGTCGTTAGTGCGCTAACGCCGCTTTATAGCCTGCACGCCGGTGAACAGGAAGCGTTGCATTTATGTATTGAGTTTGGCGATTGCCTGCTTTTGACCGATGATACGGCAGCACGGTTGGCCGCCAAGAGTTTGAATATTGCCGCGCACGGCACCCTGGGTTTGCTGATCAGGGCCATACGCCGACAAAGTCTGACTAAGGCAGAAGTCTTGGCTTTGCTGAATGCCATTCCAAAACAAACCACGCTACATGTGCGACCGGCCTTGCTGCGTGAGGTAATTAGTAATGTCGAAGCCAGCAGCGGATAAATCCGGGAATATCTTGGCACTTTCTGCAACCCCCTATCAATGACGACTAGCGATTTAATCAAAACCTTGCTCGCCCAACTGCCCCGCCACGCGGAGGAGGAAGGCGATTTTTATGCGGTCGAGCGCCATCACTTGGTGGATGCGTTGTTCGTGGAGCATGGGATTGATCGAACGCTTGCAGAACAAACGGTTGAACTATGTGAATGCTTGCTAGGGACTTTATCGGTGTTGCAGTCTGAAGCGCTGGCGAAAGGCAATTGGTGCTTCGTGTCATTCCCTGCGCAATTGCTAGCCACTTCTGTTTTGATGGCGATGAGCGATAATGATTCACGTTTGTTTGCAAGCAATTTCTGGAATACCCAAGGCATTGATAATGCTAAAAAAGACCGACAGCGCGAAGTGATGCGGACTATCGAGTTGGCCAGAGTTGAGCATCATGGCAACAATGAGGCCCCGCCAATCCGCTACTGCTATGTGGCTTGGAGCATCATCAAGCAAGACGGCAAAATTTTGTTTTACCAACGAGAGGACACTAAAAAGCGCTTTGACCAGACGGCGGGGGATTATGGTTTGCTCGGTGGGCGGTGCAATCAAAATGATGTGACCGGTATTTCCGACAAAGCGGCATTGTTGAGCGCTTTGCAATCTCCGAATGCTCAATTGATTAAAGATGCCCTCCCGCAAACCTTGAAACGTGAGCTATGGGAAGAGGCCGGTTTGCAATTTGACGAGCATTACCGTTTCAAGCTTTGGCGCAGTTTGCGACCCTATCGGCAAGTGCAAGGGGCTGCGCCGAACCATGCCTTGACCGAATACTATCTGGACATTTTCAGGATCGAATTGACGTTGGAAGGCTTTTTGTTTTTGCAGCAACGTATCGATGCTGACTCCCGACTGGCCTGGATTGGGTTGGATGACATTGCGCGCGGCGAAACAATGGATCAAAAAATTCCGTATATCAGAGCCTTGTATGATGATTTCGATGGTAACCGGGCGGCATTGGCCGAGGCCTTGACCGAGTTGCCGGATAGTTTCGTTGGCGGTTATTTATCGGACAAAGACAAGTTTGGTATTACTTTACCGATTGCTTCCGGCATGCCGGTTTTTGCCGGAGTTTTGGGTAAGGAAAAAGCTTTGGATTTAGCTTTGAATGAAGCGCAATTGGCCTTGACTTTGGGTTTGGCGGCGCATTTACGCGGGTTTGATTTTGAGACGGTGCCGGAAAATATCATTTTGCATCCGTTGGGTTGGGTGGAAGTGGCCGATTCGCCGATTTTGAAGAATGGGTTAACCGAGTTGGAAGCCCTACTCTCAGGAAGTGAGTTGGTGATGGAAAGTCGACGTGAGTGTTTGTTCCGGCTGTCGATCAGGCCGGACACAGTGTTTTTTACTGATAAATTGTATTCGTTCAGGGTTGCGGAAGCGGATTTGCAAAGTCAGCAAAGCTCAATTCCTGCGTTTATCGACCGACACGTGTTTTCAACTGCTTTTGGCGGGGTAAGTGGTCAATCCGAACGCTTTGAGATAACCCGTGGTTTTGGCCGGCGTTTACAGTCATTGGCTAACGACTCATACAGCAATCAGGATAAACAGGCCTTGAGTACTGAAGATAACTACAAAAAAGGCCTTCACAAAGAGCCAAGATTCAAATCATTGGGGCTTAGAAATTTGATTCGCCAAGAGGGAGCTACCATTCGGTTTGTGTTGCCTTTTGGTTTTATATGAGCCAAACAACAAATCTTGGCTTCAAACTCAATCGATTACCAAAACCTTGGCACCCCGAATTTTTCCGGTTTTCAACTCGATCAATGCCTCGTTGGCCTGCTCCAGCGGAAATAACTGAACCTCAGGTTGAAGGTTCATTTCAGCTGCCAGACTCAAAAATTCAATGACATCTACCCGGGTTATATTGGCAACACTTTTTATTTCTTTTTCCAGCCAGAGATGTTCCGGGTAATCCAGCGCCAGCAAACTTTCCCGGTCACCCTCTTTGCGTATGGCATTAATCACCAGTCTGCCGCCTGACTCCAGATTGGCCAACGCCTCAACAACCGGCTCCCAGGCCGGTGTCGTATCAATAATACAATCCAGCTTAAACGGTGCCCGTTCATTGGTATGACCGGTCCAGACCGCCCCCAGCTCTTTTGCAAAGGCCTGTTCCTCGGCGCTTCGGGCAAAAACAAATACGGCTGAATTCGGAAAACGGTGCCGCACCATTTTTAAAACCAGATGGCCGGATGCGCCAAAACCAGTCAGGCCTAGGCGCTGCCCATCTTGCAGACCGGTCAGGCGCAACGAACGGTAGCCGATGGCACCGGCACACAGTAAAGGAGCGGCATGAACATCCAATATCGCGTGCGGAAGGGGGTAGACAAACTTTTCTGATACTGTCATAAGCTGCGCATAACCGCCAAAGGCATCGCGGCCTGTCGCCTTGAAGGCTTGACACAGATTTTCCATGCCTTTCAAACAGAATTTGCAGACTCCGCACGCTGAAAAAATCCACGCTACACCTACCCTGTCGCCAGACTTTACCAGACTGACTTTGCTGCCCACAGCTTCGACCCTGCCTACCACTTGATGCCCCAGCACCATGGGCAGACTTTCCGGCGGAGTGCGCCCTTCGATTTCATCCAGCTCAGTATGGCAAACCCCGCAGGTTGATACTTTCAGCAGTATTTCTTGCTCATCCGGCACGGGAACAGGCAGTTCCATCAACTCCAGAGGGGATTGATTGTCTTTGAGATTACAGAGTTTTTTCAGCACCATGGCTTTCATCGCATCAGATCCTCAGGCTTAACTTAATCGGGTCTTGCTAATCAGAAAGAAAGTGTAACCCTTACATGTCAACACATCACGCGATACTGCAACCATTCTCAATTTGAAGGAAAAAAAGGCTGAGGGAAATTTTTAGGATGTCGATAGCAGGGATGCTGCAGTCAAGCCCCCATGGAAGGTTTTACGGCGTTCCTCGAAATGCTTTTCCCAGACCCAAATGACGCTGATTTGTCAGGGCTCAATCCAGATTGCTTCTTTCCAGAAACAGCCTTCGGATTTGATAAAACACCCGTTCCAGCAGCCGCATATCCTCTGTCACGATGTCGGCTCTGCCCTGCATTTCCTGTTCGAACGGCAGCGTTTTATTGGCGCTGGTTTTAAGCGGATAAGCCAGCTTCGCCTGAACGCTGTAATGATCTTTATCGGGCAGCAATGAAATCGTATCGACCTGACTTTCTATCAAACCGAATTCCTGAAACGGATAACCGGTCAGTTTGATCAGAATTTTATGGCCTTGTTTAACTTTGCCTGAGTTGGCCAAAGGCATGTTAATTTTTGCAATGATACCCTGCCCTTGTTCCGGAACCACGGTCACAACTTCTTCACCGGCTTTTACAAATTGTTTGTCACTCCAGAATTTGAACTTGACCAGGCGCCCCGGAATGGGGGCGGTGAGCAGGTAGTTTTTTTCCCAACTTTCAATGGCGGAGAGTAACTTTTGATAATTTTCTTCAAGACGCATTTTATAGTCTTTTTGTTGCTGCTGGTTTGCCAGGTCAAGGCTGATCAACTCGCCTGCCAATCGCGTGATTTCCAATTGTGTCCGGGCCTGTTCAATAGTTAATTGCTCTTGCTGGTGCTCATTACGCAGCACATCCAGACGCTTTTCATCGACGGCCTGCTCTGCAACAAAATGTTTTTCTATCAACTTTTGATAACGCGTCACATGCCCTTCCAACAACGTTTTTTGCTCCTTTAATACGGCATGCTCAGAATGATGCTGTTTCAGCATTTGTTGCAACTGCCCTTGTTTGGCCCTGGCATTTTCCAGTTTCTGCGCAAAAGGCTGCTGTTCCAGAAAAAACCTGAACTCGTCCAGGCTCTTGTAAAAGGCTGCATAGGCCTCATTCAGCTCGCCCAAGGTCAAATTTTCGGGGGGCATGTCCAGTGTCATGATATTTCCGTTGAACAGCTCTTTCCGGTTGTTACTGAGCCACTGCCTCAAAGCACTGACCGCGTCGATATCAGCCGGATTATCGATCCAGGCCAGCGTTTCGCCTTGACTGACCTGGTCACGCTCGCCTTTTCTCAGCCAGCGTATTTGCCCGTCTCGCTGACTGACAATGCGTATCGGCGGCTGAGGCGTGGTAATTGTAACGGAAGCGGAAACAACATCAGGATATTTGACCTGCCACGATGCTGCGAGTAGCGCAGCCAGGCACCCCAAAACCACGAAACCGCCCCAACGCAGCAGCCAACCCGGCGGCTTGCCCAACATCTCCTGGGTATAGAGACTGTAGTCCTGAACAGCTGTTATGGCGGTAGCTGTACTGAAGGAATTAGGTAAAATGTTGGTATCGCTCATAGCATTTCTCGTTGATTAATTACCCAGCTCAAGCTGATTTTTGACCAGATTGAAATAAACCCCTCGCGCTGCAGTCAGTTGCTGATGATTGCCGCTCTCAACCACACGCCCTTTATCGAGCACCAGAATTTGATCCGCATTTTTTACTGTGCTCAAGCGGTGAGCAATGACAATGACGGTTCGGCCCTGGTAAAACTGCTCCATTTTCTCGAGGATAACGCGTTCATTTTTAGCGTCCAATGCGCTGGTGGCCTCGTCGAAAAATAAAAAGGCCGGATCTTTATAAACCGCTCTGGCAATCAATATCCGCTGATTTTGACCGCCACTCAGACTCAAGCCATCGGGACCGATTTTGGTATTCAAGCCATTCGGTAATCCGCTGATCAATTCATCCAGATTGGCTATATCGATGGCACGTTGCAGCCGGTTTTGGTCGATCAATCCGTCTGATTCGGATTCGGTAATGTTGCGCAACACCGTGTCATTAAAAATGAAGCCGTTTTGCATAACCACGCCGCAGTTTTGCCGCCATGCCGAAGTTGATAAAGACTGAAGATCAATCCCGCCGACTCTTACGGCACCTTGATTCGGCTCGTAAAATTTCAGTAAAATTTTCAGTAATGTCGTTTTACCGCTACCGCTAGCCCCCACAATCGCGGTGACTTTGCCTTTGGGAAACACCGCATTGATACTGTTAAGCACCAACGGCGAAGCTTCTCTTCCATAACGAAAACACAAGTTCTCTTGTAAGGTAATGGTATTGTCCGAACCGGTTAGCTGAATAAAATGCTGTGACTTGTTTTCATCGGCTTTATCGTGAACTTCTGCGAGCCGGTTAAGACTGATTTTTGCATCCTGAAACGACTGAACGAAACCGACGAAATTTGAAATCGGAACATTTAACTGGCCAATGATGTATTGAGTGGACAGCATCATCCCCACTGTCATTTGCCCTTCAATGACTGCTTTGGCACATAGGAAAGTGATCAGAATATTTTTCAGTTCATTGATAAAATTCGCACCGGTCATTTGGTACTGATAAAGCGCCAGACTGTCCACTGACACTTTAAACAAACGCACCTGAATTTTTTCCCACTCCCAGCGGCGGCGTCTTTCCGAATTATTCAGCTTGATTTCCTGCATGCCGCTAATAATCTGAACCATACTGCTCTGGGTTTGTGCGGCCTGTTCAAAGCGCTTGTAATCCAGCACGGCGCGCCGGTTCATGAACATCAGCACCCACCCGCCATAAAGCGCAGTGCCGATAGCGAACACCGCCAGAATCTGCAGGCTGTACCAGGCTAAAATACAACTGAATAGCACAAGATTTAAAGCGGAAAACAAGGTCGTCAGCGTGGACGAAGATAAAAACTCCTCAACCCGATGATGATCCTGCACACGCTGCAGCAGATCGCCGATCATCTTGCTGTCGAAGAATGCCACGGGCAGTTTCATCAGCTTCAACAAAAAATCGGAAATGATCGCAATGTTGATGCGTGAACCGATATGCAACAAAATCCAGCTACGGATCAATTCCACCGAAGTCTGCGACAAAAACAGCATCAACTGGGCCGCCAGCAATACATAAACAAAGTTCAGATTATTGTGGTTGACGCCGTAATCGACCAGCGCTTGAGTCATGAACGGAAAGGTCAGCAGAATCAAACTACCGGCGAACAAACCGATAAATAACTGGGCTATTAACCGGTAATACGGCCGAAAGTAGGGCCATAAGAATCCGATGCCGCGCCCGCGCGCGTCAGAACATTCGTCGTCCCTATAAAATTCCGGTGTCGTATCCAGCAACAATAAAATGCCTTCTTCATCGGAATCGGCATTGACCACATCAAGCCAGCCGGACAGAAATTCCTGAACACTGTATTTCATAAGACCAAATGCAGGGTCAGCGACATAGACATGACCTCCTTTTATGGCATAAACAACAATAAAATGCTGCTGACGCCAATGCGCGATACACGGTAAGATGACATCGTCCTGCAACGTCCTTAAATTAGCCTTAATCGCTACCGTCTTGAAGGCATAAAGCTCGGCCGCCTCGGCAATACCGCCCAGCGTGACGCCTCCACGCGTGATAGCGCATTTTTCACGCACTTCATCCAAAGGCAAAATGCGGCCATAAAATCGCGCAATCATATGCAGACAGGTCGGCCCGCAATCCATGGCATCCATTTGTCTCTGAAAAGGAAATTTTTGCATCGTCAGATCCTTGTTATTCGCAGCAGGAATTGCCGCCAAGAGCGGGGAAAGTCATCAGAAATTTGATCAGCCCTGCCACGGACCTAAAATGAATAGTTGAGTGATCCCAAGCTCTGTTCGGGCCGCAGCGCATTCCATTTCTTTTTTAACGGTTGATGCGAAGCGGCTGTGATCATTTCATTCCAATTAAATACAAACGGCTGTGATTTATCGGTAACGGTTTTATGAATCTCATGACAAAGCCCATAAAATGGGACCATATGGATTTTACGCCAGTCATCGGCCAGCTGTTTGAAACTACTTTGATGAAGATTGCCAATCGCATAGTCCCGGGAAAATCCGTATTGGACCGGCACGATCATGCCATCCGGTTCTATCGCTAACGAAGCAATACAATCGGCAAGCGAAGCATCAAACTCAGGGAGCTCACCTGCAGCATAAACTGACCCGGGATGCTCGAGTACTGCAGCTCGTGTAGCAAAATCCATCTGAATACGTAACCTGCCTTCCAAATTCTGCTGCATCGTTTCTGATAATAAATAGGCATAGGCCGATTCAGTACGATCCGGTGAATCCCCCATCAAATGGGCCGAAGCAAATCCGGCATTCTCCAGAGGATGGATTTGCAGCAATTGAGCGCCTTCCTGCAAGGCAAAATTGACTACCCAGTCCAATTCATTGAGGTTGTATTGCGTCAGCGTAAAAATAAAACCGAAAGGAATGTCAGAAGCCCGCACTGTTTTTAAATTGTCCGCCATCTTTTTAAATGCCTGCTTAGAATTACGCATGCGATTGTGAGATTCGGGTACGCCGTCCAGACTGACGGCGATCAGATCGGTCACATCCTTGAGTTGGTCCACACGTTTTTTATCCAAAAACATACCGTTGGTGGCAATAGCGGTAGCAAAGCCTTTGAGCTTGGCTTGTTCCAGCAATATTTCCAGCGAGGGATACAGTAAAGGTTCACCACCGGAGATACTGACATAGTTGTACCCTTCTTCGGCAGCATCCGCCAGGGCCCGGATAAGCAGCGCGACATCGAGTGCGCCGCGCTGCTTTGGCGATGAAGAAGAATAGCAATGCAGGCAACTCAGATTACACAACCGGGTTGGATGTATTTGGATAGCTCGCGTTGTTCCTATGGAACCTACTTTGTATTCGTTCTTCATAAATTTCCCTCTACCTTCTTAGCTGAGCTGAAGCCAATTGGCTTTGATTTAACTGGGGATTGACCAGATTTTGATTGATGGTTTTAAAAAAGGCCGGCTGCCCATAAATCCACCATCCGCTGACAGAAATGCCGCCCCTGGCCTCTAACGCCTCTTCTACGTTGGTGAATTCGGCAAGACTCCGTTTGCCATTTTTTGTGCAGGTGAAATCTAATTTTTCAGAGCCTCTGATTTTCTTGCTCATGACTATTCTCCTAATTGCAATTGAATGAAGACCCTAAGGTCTTAAGAATGAATAAGAAGAGCTTAACACCCCGTTTTCCATCAGCAGCGTCTCTGCTGCAACTCTTCTCACTCGGCAATCAGTCTACAAATCCGGTACGGAAGTATCTGTGAAGAATTGTTTGTATAGGGTGTGAAAAATTACCCTGCAGAAAGCATTGATGTGCGAATGATGCATGGAAATGCTGATTTCTTGTAACTTCGCTCTCGCTTGGAAATCAGTCTGTAGATGATTGATTGAAAGAATTTCTGCAACAGAAATGTTGCAGAGAGCTACAGGTATGGTTTTATGCGTTTCTTGAAATCAAACACCTATTTCCAATAAATGGGTGTAGGGGTAAGTAGAAACAAATCTTGCTTTCAACGGAATGTGTCAACATCATTAAGGGCAATGCTGAATCCGTTTTTGAGCAACCTCGCTTGCTTCACCTTTCTATACCTATGCAAATCGGATCAAGGCTTGACCATTACTCTTGTTTTCAATAGCCTAAGCCAATTTATCCCGGCTTTCATCTGTCCGGAACTCATCAGCATGCCCTCTCAAAAATTGAGCAGACATAGCCTTACGCCATTATTTCAATCGATTAAAGCTGCGCCCCTATGAATGATGAAATCCAAGCCTTAGCCGAGAGCCATCCGGTGCGTTTGTTCTTTAAAAGAACCTTTATGATTTCACTTGCACTGTCGGGAATCGGTTTTATCCTCTGGCTGGACAGTTGGTTTATGGATCACGCAAGCATGCCTGATCTCGGTCGTGACATTGGCTATGGACTGTTAATCTTGATCGGTTTTTTAACCAGTTTTCATTGTGTAGGCATGTGCGGGCCTTTGATCCTGGGCTATACCGCAAGAGAGGCGGCCACTGGTTACAAGTCCTACACCACCCATTTTCTCTACGGTATTGGCAAAACACTTTCGTATACGCTCATCGGCGCGCTCTTCGGTGCGTTCGGCGCTATCGTTGCGTTCACGCCTTACACCCAAGGCGCAGTAGGCATCGCCGCAGGATTTTTTCTGATTCTCTTTGGGTTACATATGCTGGAGGTGTTTCCGGCGCTCAACCATTTTCAGTTTAAAACCCCTGGCTTTGTCATGCGTTTTGTCGGTAAAGAGTACCGCAAGCACAGCAATCCTTTTTATATCGGCCTGCTGAACGGCTTGATGATTATCTGCGGTCCATTACAAGCCATGTATGTGATGGCAGCCGGAACCGGCAGTTGGTCAGAAGGCGCCAGAATCTTGTTTTTTTTCGGCATCGGCACACTGCCGTTGCTCTTGGGCTTTGGGTTTCTGACCAGTCTTCTCTCCAAAAACCTGACGCCCAAATTGTTAAAAGCTTCCGGCATCATCGTCATGATTTTGGGAACGGTTATGCTGAACCGAGGACTCGCTGTCACGGGTACGGGCCTGGACTTTAATACTTTGGTTGCACGGCTATCGCAGCACTTATCCCCGGCTATTGCCGAATCACCCAACCGGGAAAACGAACAGACCATACACATGGATGTCGTTAAATCCGGTTTTTCTCCTAACAAATTTACCTTGCGTAAAGGTGTCCCGGTCAAATGGGTCATTAACGGCAAAGAATTAAACTCGTGTAACAACGCCGTTGTGGTGCCTAAATACCGACTCGATTTCAAGTTGCATGAAGGAGAGCAAGTCATCGAATTCACACCGTCCGAAAGCGGCGTCATTCCCTGGAGTTGCTGGATGGGGATGATTCCCGGAACATTTATTGTCGTTGAAGACGAACCGAAACTTACAGAGGACGGCACACTCACCATGCTCGACGGTACGGAAGAAAAGACAGACTCGCGCAGTTGGGTTTTGAGAATAAAAGAATACTGGCTTAAATGGATAGCGGATTATCAAGACACGTTAAGTCAATGAATCTATTCATCCAGCCATTTTCAGCTTGACCGTTTAGATTGGCTTTAGGAGTTGATCATTTGTCAGAGGCACTATCCTGCAAGGATTGTCGGAATCCAGGGTACAGGGCAGCAATTCTCATTTTAAAACCCTATCCGGAGTCAGGAATTGTGCCGTTAAGTCCTTTAAG
>JAGXSU010000067.1 GCA_018333785.1 Methylomicrobium sp.
TAAAAAATGCGGCATTACGGCAATCACAAAGCCCAGGACAATGAGTGATTTTAACGATAATAAACGGGTCAAATAAATACGCATTGAGAGATTTGTGATTCCTCGCCAAGGCATCAAAAGATCAGTGTTTCTGAACAACTTCAGAAAAAAGGCAGACTTGTGTCCTTTCATTGATTTTTTCAGTTTGGATAGGAAAATGAAGGGCGGGTTAAATAAATCAAAATAAATTCATAGCAACTTACACCGGGAGACCTAAAAAGCAAAAATTCGCAAGTAACTTTGAATAGTATACTAAGGAACGTGATTTTTATAACTTCAACAACCGGTTTGTCTGCAGGGTATCTGTCATCACGGCTTCGATTTTTCTATACAATCCTCAGCGCTATCTGCTCAACCATTCCAACGCCATCCATGAGTTCTGGGCCCCTGAAATCCAAACCGGGGCGACAACTATCCTGACACAGAGGGCTACAAGGGCTTCCACGCGTCTTTTGAAATCAAGCACCTACGCTCTCAATTTAAAGTCGGCAATTAGTTCTAATTTGTCAGATTAGAAGAAAGATAGTCATACCCGGGAGGCGGGTATCCAGTGCCATGGATTGCGAGGGCTGTAGCACGTCCTTGTGTCCTGGATCCCGGCAATCCCTGCCGGGATGACGCCTCAGCCTTTAGGCGACAGTGCTTTATTAAATAAAGTTGCCACCGTTTACACAGACCCTATAGATAAGCCCTGCAACTCAAGCAGAATGGCAGTTCTTTTTTGAAATTATTGGGAAACTTCAGATAAGAATAACTCGATCTTAATTAAATCCTAATCAAACTACTCGGTTTATATTCATTTTGCTTGGGTAGATTAATACCAACTGCAAAGACATGAAAGGCAAGTTTTTTGTGGTCACAGAGGTACCCGAGCCGCGCATAAATTAATGAGTCAGGGTTCTTACCAATTAAATGTTAAATAGCCGAGGTGGTTTATGAAATCTAAAAATACAAAAATTAATTGCATTATGGCCGGTTTTTCTTTGATCCTTTTGGGCGCTACAGCAGTTTATGCAGATGAAACCGTATGCAGGGGTAAATTGGGCCGTATTACTGTTGATAATCTTCGTGTTCCTGATAACGCGACTTGTAGCCTGGCCAGAACACGCGTTCTCGGTACAGTCAAAGTCGAAAACAATGCCAAACTAACGGCTAGAAAAGTTATTGTTGTAGGAAATATACAGGGGGAAAATGCCCATCAAGTGAATGTTATTGAAGGCTCACGAGTGGGTGGTTCGGTTCAGATTAAACAAGGTGGTGGAGCCAATGTCAGCGATAGTTTTATCGACGGTGACATTCAATATGATGAAAACAACAACCCGCTGAAAGTATTACGAAATGATGTTGGCGGCAGTGTTCAGGTTGTCAAAAATTTCGGTGGAATCCATATTCGCAATAATGTCATAGACGGAAATCTTCAATGCAAGGAGAACAGTCCTGCACCCAAAGGGGCTAGAAATGTAGTCGGAGGTAACAAGGAAGATCAGTGCCGGAGACTTTAAGTCCATCCCTCAGGGCTAAGCGGCAGCTTCCAGGCTGCCGCTATCCCCGAACCTCTGAAAACTGATCAGATAGGAATCGTTTGTAACGAAAAGTATTGGCATCTTTAGCTGGATTTTCAGATCTCCTATCCCCAAATAAAAACAGTCGATGAACTCTTTGACCATGACCATTTTTCCTTTCCTTGAAAAACTTTTTTGGCTGGCGCTGGTAATTTTATCTGTTTCAGGTTCTGATGGATTTACTCAATCACCTGTTCAAACTGTAGCGCAAAGTCCTGAAATTCTTCTTGAGTTGGGCAAGGAATCCTCATTGCCTGACATTCATGATCATTCCAGACTTGTCTTTAACGGGCAGGTTTCAAACTACGACGAAAATTCATCGATTCAAGAAGGTAAGAATGAGGTTAGCTCTTTGCATTCCGGATTTGGTCGATGGAAGGTCGGTTTTCGATTTAACATCACTCCTGGCCTATTAGCCAAACCACACCGTTTTATGGCGCGTTGGCGGCAGGGCGGTGAACCGAATGTCTGCGTGCAAAGTTTTGAAGTTTGGGCGGGGCCTGAATCATCACGTCTGGAGAAGCGTGCGATAGTAACGATAAAACCTAAAGGTTGGGATTATGCCTGGCTAAGTGCCGATGAGCCGATAATTTTCAAGGCGGATGATACCGTTATCGAAGTGCGTAATAGCGGTGCAGGTCATGATGCCAAAGTCTTCGACGCCTTCTTGCTCAGTCCAGTTTTGCCTCTTCAGGGATCAACGGACAATCCTTTGGTTTTACTGGAATTAGGCAACGCGCCATTTTTTTCGGCAATGACAAAGGACCCAGCAGTGCAAGTTCAGACTGGGACCGCAGTCAAAGGCTCGGGAGCGGATTCATTACTGACCGAAAGGGATGAAGTTCAGGTATTTCATCAGGGCTTTGGGACCTGGAATGCCGATTTTCGTTTCGAAATCACACCAGCCATCATGCCGGGGCTTTATCAATTTTTTGCGCGTTACAAATCGGGTGGAGAAGTGTCTCAAGCCACACAGAAATTCACGATTAAGGCCGGACCCAAGCCCGATGATCTGTCGACGCGCGGTGATTTTACTCTGACCAACAACACGCCTTGGGAATACCAATGGATACAGGCCAATGCCGGATTCAATTTGTTTCCGGGTGATCGTTGGCTGGAGATCAGCAATAGTGGTCATGCCGATGGTGCTAAAGTTTTTGATGCATTTCTGCTGCAGAAAGATTCGCAGTTGGATGATTGGATGGATGCAGACCAGGCCCAAGCCAGACATCGTTTTCTTGCATTGATTCAGACCGTTCCGGATGCTCCGCAACGCCTTTATGTGCTTGACGGCAAGGGCAACAAGGACGATGTTCTGTTTCGCGGGCTGGTTGCCGAGGGTGTCCGTCAAAGCTATAAAAATCTTGCCGTGACCTATCTATCAGGACACGCTGCCGAAATCATGGCTCAAAGCCTGAATCTTTCCTCTTTGCCTGCAGCGGTGATGACAGATGATCATTACACTAGTTTGGGTGTGCTGACCCAGCCTGAAAATGAAGGGGATGTAGCTGATTTTTTGGCTGACCCCGCTAACGCGGGCTTTTTGCCTTCGCCTGCAAAACTTGAACAATCAGAATGGTCAACGCTTAACGAGGGCGTCCCGGTTGCCTGGCTGGTTGGCGGTTTACAGGCGGGTCTTGCGGGTGTTTCAATTTTCGGAATGGATAACGAAACCGTGCTACGCCCAAATACTGATCAACCTTATCTCAGTCTGAAAATGATGGGAGGGGAAATGAAGGCTTGGCGCATTGCTCAAACAAAAGCCGGTGGTGTAACTGATATCGAGGCGCAGACCAAACATTCTTATCTATGGTCTCGCGGCAGCGGCTATGCGCACTTGTATCTGCATGCCGACAAGGCTACACCCACGTTGCTGCACTTGAAACAATCGGGTATAGCCAGCCACGGCTGGCTTGACGGAAAGCCGTTCAATTTTAGCGATGATCACAATCCTCCTACAGAGTTTGCCAAGGTCCAATCCGGTTCATCCCAAGTTGCTGAACTGCATTTGCCTCAGGGATGGCATAGTTTACTGATAAAAATGGTGATGCAGCATGAACAAGGCCAACGGTTTAATTTCGCCGCTTTATTCACCGATCAGACCGGCAGGCCTTTAACTAACATAAGGACGCAACTGACTGATCCCAGCGCTAATCTTGAGTTGAATCAGATCGCTGCGAAGCTGCGCCCGCTGATATTTACAGACGCTACGGCCAATCTCCCGCATCCTGGCGAGATCATCAAACTGCGCGTGGATATGCGCTGGCATCCTATTTTGGAGGAAACCCGCTTGCCTGCGCCATTACATCGCTTCAAGGCAACGTTGCGTTTGCGTTTGGTTGATTACAGCGGAAATGATGTTGCCGTCCGGGACGTTAAGGGTTTGTTTCCCGGTCTGATTGAAGTTGACTTCGGAAAGATTGATCAACCCGGTTACTATGCCGTTTATTCATCTTTACATTCGCCCGATGGCGAGTTGATCATGAATTATCCCGCCGATGGGTTTTCAGTCGTGCTTGGCAGCGCTGCTCAAAAACAGAGATTGGATAAGAAAAAGTTATGGAACAACAATTATTACGCCTTGGCTGACGGCGATAAGAGCTTTATGCAGCAAGGTGGCTATTTTTCCTGGCTGGAGCGGATGGGCATCTTCAAAAGTGTCGGCAGTTATCCGGGCTTTGATCCGCAGTATAACGATCGGTGGGTAGACGCCCAACAACGCGGCCTGGTCTTGTTTGCCGATTCTTCAGGCGATAGCGCATGGCTTAATGATCATCCGGCCGAAGGTAACAAATTCATAAATCAGGCGGGAGCCTTTACGCGATTTTTCAAATCGACCAACGAGATCGATATTCGACTTGAACCCGAATGGCAAAAATTACGTGACCCGGCTCATTGGGTGGAACGAGCCAAGCGGGAATATGAAGCGGCTCATCAGCGGCGCAGTGATGCACATTATGTGGGCGGCAGTTTGGTAAGGCCGGGCGATAAGGAGGGCGCAGGGCAGTGGTTCAGGCAGGTTTTGCAGTTAGGGCTGGATCAATATCAGGACGCTTGGGATGTTCATGCTTATCCTCAAAATGCGCCGCGTTTCGATGCGCCCATTGGAAACAGTGAAACTGAAGACGAGTCAGGCGTTCTTGCTGCTTATGCCGATCTGGGCATGATGAACCGCTTACCTTTTTGGCTGGGAGAAACCGGTGCGAAGGCCATGCATGGATCAACCGGGCGGCGCTGGCAGGCAGAGCAGGTTGCAAAAATGATCGCCTGGGTCAACAGCCGCAGTAATTACCTGGGTTTGGCTTTTTGCATCGGTCACGAATATGATCTGGCATATGGCCGAATCTGGGATTATTCGATGGGGCATAAACCGGGGGAGGCGGCATTGTATACCGCCGGTGCCTTGATCGACGGTTTACCCTATAAAGCGATAGACACTCAAGACGACCGCATTCAGGCGGCTTATTTCGGTAAAACCTTCATGATTTGGCGTACCGATGAGGTCGCCGAAACTTGGCAACTGCAGCTCGAGCAAGCTAAATCCTGGGTGCTGGTCGATGTGGTTGGCAGGCAGCAGGAAATAACGGTTAATGCCTCAGGCATTGCTGACATACCGATTTCTTCCAGCCCGGTTTATGTACTGACGCGCTCGGATCATGAACGATTGACACGGTATTAAACTTGGATTGCGCTGCTGAACAAGTACCAAGATTTTTCCTGGTTATAAAGATCAATCAGCTCAGTCAAAAATCGTCATCTCGGTAGGGATTGCCTAGATCCAAGCGCCATGGATGGCGAGCGCCGAACACATCCTTGTGGTCTGGATTCCGGAGACGTTGTTGCTGAAGCAATCTTTATAATCAATAAATTTTTGTGGGTATCGGCTCACCTCCAATGCAAGACGGGGGCGTAGTCACTTTTCGGAAACGATTCAATGACGTAAGGAGCAAGCATGCAAGGCCAACCTATTGAAACACTCGCCTCCTTGGAATCATTTAAACAGCGCAGTGCTTTATTATTACTGGTATTGCTGTTGAGCGCAGATACAGCTTTTGTCGTGTTGCACTGTCTTAATATTGTTGTGCCCGGTCTTAAAATTCCTTTGCTGAGTCTGGAGACGGATCAAAGTTATGCCGAATTTTATCAATACATCAAATGGCTGTGGGTTATCATCATCCTGGTTTTTGTCTCATCAAAAAAGGCTTCAAAGCATTATCTTGCATGGACAGTGGTTTTTGCCTACTTTCTTCTTGACGATTCTTTGCAGGTGCATGAGCGAATTGGAGAAATTATCGCCGCCAAGTTTCAGTTTAAGCCGTATTTTGGACTTCAACCGCAGGATTGGGGGGAATTGGCGGTCTCAGCGATGGCCGGTGCAATACTGATTATTCCGCTCTTATGGACTTATAAAACGGGCACTCGCGTTTTTCGCAAGGTTTCTCAAGACATTACGTTACTGATCTTTGTCTTGATAATCTTCGGGGTTGCCGTTGATATTGCGCATAGCACGATTAATTTAGGGACTGTAATCGGCTTGTTCATAGGTCTGATTGAAGACGGCGGCGAAATGGTCTCTCTGAGTCTGATTATTTGGTATGTCTTTCTGATGCTGGTTCACGAAAACGAACCTGATCGTTACCTGTGCGATTGTTGCCGGATTATCCTGGTGCGCTATAGTAGCAGGACTCTCACCAGTCCCTAAAACCTGTATTGACCGAAAGTGAAGCGGGCACCACGGTATTATTGATGCCAAACACCGGTCTGTTTACACGCGAAAATTTTCGAACAAATCTTATCCACTTCAAGCCTGTCGATTACTGACAGTGTTCGATGTGACCAGCAACTGGTCAATAAAAAACCGGGTAAACGTCGGCAAATAGCTGTGTTTCAAGTAGGCAAACTTGGTGGTCGATTCGGGTATCAAGCCGTTTAGATCCAGGGCCAGTAAATCGTTATCTTTGCCTGGTTCATAGGACATGCCGGCGATAATCCCTACGCCAAAACCCAGGCGGACATAAGTTTTGATGACATCGGAGTCGGCTGCGGCCAGTGTGACATCCAGCGCTATGCCCGCATCACCAAATGCCTTTTCAATATTGCTGCGCCCGGTAAAGCCCCGGCTGTAAGTCAAAATGGGATACGTGGCCAGGCGTTCCAGCGTGAGGGTTTCGTTGCTCAAGGGGTGGCCGATCGGCACAATGACGGTATGGTGCCAGTGATAGCAAGGCTGAATGATCAGTTTTTCATCGTCACCCAGCTTTTCAGTACAGATCACGATGTCGGCTTTATGCTGATGCAGTAAATTGATCAGATTATCCGGCGATGATTGTTCGATATAGATTTTAATGCCGGGATAGTGTTCTCTGAATTTGGCGATAGGCCCCGGCAAAAAATATTTTGCCTGGGTATGGGTGGTGGCGATGTGCAAAAAGCCGTTGCGATTGTCGATAAAATCATCGGCCAAGGCCCGGATGTTTTTCATCGCCTGATTGACCAGATTGACTTCCTCCAGGACCCGCAGGCCCAATGGCGTGGGACCATGCAGTCTTTTGCCATGACGTTCGAACAAGGGTGCCCCTAATTCCTCTTCCAGCAAAATCAGCTGACGGCTGACGGCCGATTGGACCACATGCATTTTTTCCGCGGTTTTGGTGACGTTATAGTCTGTTTCCTGCAATAACCGCAAAATTTCGAGTTGGCTGATATTCATGTCTGATTAGGTCAGTTAAACCAATGCGCGTGCTTGATTTTTAGTGCGACCCGATCGCCTTTTTGCAAAGCCAGTTCCTTGAACTGCTCGTTCGGCATTTCGGCATAGAGAGTCGCTGCCGAACCATTGACACCCGGCCGGTTCAGTTCCAGCCGGATAGTGCCGCCCAGATGTTGCCAATCGTGCAAATAGACCGGGGCATTGGCAGGGTCAGCGGCTTTTTCAACCGCAATATGATGCGGGCGGACGTGGACGATGATGCCTTGAGGATCATCCAGCGCAATACCCGCGGTTTGCAGCCAGGCATTGTCTTCCTGCTTGAGATGAAAAACATTGGTCTGACCGATAAAGCGGGATACAAAATCACTGCCGGGATGATCGTAGATCTCGCTGGGTGTCCCCTTTTGTTCAATCTTGCCGTGATTGAGCACGACAATCTGGCTGGCCACCTCCATCGCTTCTTCCTGATCATGGGTGACGAAAATACTGGTGACGTTCAATTCATGATGCAAATGCCGCAGCCACAAGCGTAAATCCTTGCGGACGCTGGCATCCAGGGCGCCAAACGGTTCATCCAGCAATAACACGGACGGCTCTACCGCCAACGCCCGCGCCAGGGCGATTCGCTGGCGTTGACCACCGGACAACTGATCGGGAAATCGGTCATGCAGCCAGTCGAGTTGGACCAGATTTAACAAGGCATGGACTTTTTCCCGGATCTGCGATTCCGAAGGCCGTTCTTTACGGGGTTTAACCCGTAAACCAAACGCGATATTATCAAACACGGTCATGTGTCTGAACAAGGCATAATGTTGAAAAACAAAGCCGATCTGACGGTTTTTAACCGGCTTGCGCGTCACATCGTCGCCTTTTAGAAACACCTGGCCTTCATCGGCGTGCTCAAGCCCCGCTATTATCCGTAACAGCGTCGTTTTTCCGCAACCGGACGGGCCCAGCAAGGCGACCAGTTCACCTTCGGGGATGTCCAGATTGATGTCGTCCAAAGCGCTAAACGCGCCAAAATGTTTACTGATGTGCTGTAAGGTAATGCTCATGGGCTGTGCTCACTCAAACTTGAGATAAATAATGGATACGGTTGCGGTAATGGGCAAAGAAATACGTTTAGAAAATAATCGGCCGGCTCCAGCCTGATTTAATGTTTGCCTTGTTGTTGCCATTCCAATAGGGCTTTGAGAACCAGCGTCACTATGGCCAGTGCGGCCAATAGCGAGGCGCTGGCAAACGAGCCGACAAAATCGTATTCGTTGTAACTGACCTCGACATGCAGCGGCAGGGTGTTGGTCAGTCCGCGGATATGACCCGACACCACGGACACCGCGCCGAACTCACCCATCGCCCGGGCATTACATAACAAGACGCCATAGAGCAAGCCCCATTTGATATTCGGTAAAGTGATCCGAAAAAAGGTTTGCAGGCCGCTGGCACCCAGCGATAAAGCCGCTTCCTCTTCTTCATGGCCGATCTCCTGCATCAACGGGATCAGCTCGCGCGCCACGAACGGGAACGTGACGAACAAGGTCGCCAGGATAATGCCCGGTACGGCAAACACGATTTTAATATCATGGTCGGACAGCCAGGGACCCAACCAGCCTTGAGCACCAAAGATCAGCACATAGATCAAACCGGCGATGACCGGCGATACGGAAAAGGGCAGGTCGATCAAGGTCACCAACAGACTTTTTCCGCGAAACTGAAAACGGGCAATAGCCCAGGCGGCCGAGACCCCGAACACCGTGGTCAACGGGACCGTAATCAACGCCGTCAACAGGGTCAGGCGTATCGCCGCGAGCGTATCCGGGTGCGACAAACTGCTGCTGTAGGCCGTCCAGCCTTTGGCAAAGGCAGAAATCAGGACCGTCGCTAACGGCAAAATGAGAAACAGCCCGATAATGGCCAGTGTCGCGCCGACCAAGGTATAGCGGACCCAGTCCGGATCCGCCAAGTTCCGTGTGGGGGCGGCAATGGCCTTTTGACTGACAACTGTGGTAGACATGATAAACCCTCTTACAGTTGACCGCTGCGGCGGCGAACCCACCACTGCAGGCCGTTAATGATTAACAGCAATACAAACGAGACGATCAGCATCGTCAAACCGATGGCCGTGGCACCGGCGTAATCGTATTGTTCCAGTTTGGTAATAATCAACAGCGGCACCACTTCAGAGACATAAGGCATGTTGCCGGCAATAAAGATCACCGACCCATACTCGCCGACCCCCCGCGCGAAAGCCAAGGCAAAGCCGGTAATCGTCGCCGGTAGAATATTCGGCAGTATCACTTTAATAAACGCCTGCAAACGGGTCGCCCCCAAACTGGCGGCGGCTTCCTCCATCGCCGAATCAAACTCCTGCAAGACCGGCTCAATCGTGCGCACGACAAACGGCAGAC
>JAGXSU010000068.1 GCA_018333785.1 Methylomicrobium sp.
CACAAGGATGTGTTCGGCGCTCGCCATCCATGGCATCTGGATCTCGGCAATCCCTGCCGAGATGACGATTTTTGACTGAGCTGATTGATCTTTATAATCAGGTAAAACTCAAACACCGAAGCGCTTATCTACCGGCTTTTCAATGAACCATTTACACGAGGGGATCCTTATGTCTGTTAAATCCAAGTGGCTTTTCCCGTGGCTGATGCCTGCGCTGATGTTCGCATTGGCTCAACCGGCTGCGAGTGAACAATCAAATCCTCAGCCAGCACCTAACGGCTTACAAATTCCAAAAAATTATAAGGACTGGCCGGTTTTAGGCATCTCGCATAGAACCGATAAAAACTCATTACGGGTCATTCTGGGTAATAGTGTTGCGATCAAGGCAGCGCGTAGCGGTCAAACCAATCCCTGGCCGGACGGCACGATACTGGCCAAACTGGTATGGAAGGACAGCGAACATCCGCTCTGGCCTGCCGCCACAGTTCCTGGCGATAAAGAACATATTGAATTTATGTTTAAAGACAGCAAAAAATTTAAGGCTAATGATGGCTGGGGCTATGCGCGCTGGGTAGGAAAGGATCAAAAACCCTACGGAACGAATGCTCAGTTTGACCTTGAATGCCATAGCTGCCATACCAGCGCAAAAGAGTCAGACTTTGTTTTTACCAGACCCGTTAAACTGCCTCCTGATTAGCAAGATGTTTCAGCTAAATCCATAAGCGCCCGTCATGCCCGTCGGAAAACGGGCATCCAGTGCCATGGACGGTAAGCTTCGAGCTATCCATCAATGGCACTTGACTGCAGCATCCCAGTTGCCAACATCCCCACAAAGCTTACGCCTCCCCTTTTTTATCATCAAACCTGGAATTGCTGCTATCAACTCGAAACTTTTGTAATAACTTTCGACCTGTGCTAATAGGTAGTAACTACACCCACTGCAAATCCGGTAAATAGCCATGAATGACGACAAAACCGTTATTAAACCCACTTTATCGGCCAACGCCGCAGTGGTTGACGAAGATCGTACCGTGATATTTAAACCGGACGCGCTAAACGTAAGCTTGGTGGGGCCTCAGGGTGAAATCATTGCCACCTACTCATTTTCCGGCCGATTTACGGCAGGCCGCTCGTTGGATAATGCTATCGTTATCAAAAGCGATGTGGTCAGCCGTCATCACCTTGAAGTTAAATGGGAAAACGGCGGATGGTGGATTTTTAATCTGCAAAGTGCGAATGGTCTTTATATCAACGGCCGACTGATTCAACAACAAGAAAAACTAATCCTGCCCTGCTCTGTTGCCTTGGGCCTTTCCGGTATTCAACTCAAAATCCAACTCGCAAAACACGCTGAGCATGACGATCAGACGCAAGTTAAAGTTCTACTTGCCGAACCTTTGCCTGTTGATAAGAGCCAGGCGGCACGAAATTTATCTCAAGAACACATCAAAGCGCGCTTACTCGCCGAGGAAGCGGCAGACGATATGGGTGACTATACATTGATGGTTCGCAAACTGATCCATGAAGACCGGGTCGTTCGAAAAAAAGGTTATAAAAAAATTATAGGGATCTTGGGAAGTTTGTTTTTGTTGTCCGCTGGATTGGTAGCCTATCAGCAGATTGCGCTGAATAATGCCCGAAAACTGGCGATTGACATGTTCTATGACATCAAAATGCTGGAAGTCGGTTTATCGCAGGCCGATATTAAGTTGGAAGAAAGTGCGGACACGCTGGAAAAGACCCTGCAGGCCATCAGTACTGAAAAATTGAGGATAGAACAGGAACAACTGAAATTGGAACAGGAAAAAATCGCAGCGGAAAGAAAACGCATGCTTCAGGACAGGGAAAGATTGGCGAATATGAAAGCCAAATACCGCCTGTATGTTGAAGAAGCCAACTCCTTACGCTTAAGGTTTCCAACAAAAGCCCAATATGAGGAAGAATTGATTGCAAAGGTCGCCAGGGAACTGGGCGAAAGCGAATTAGAACTGCCTGAGGACTTTGTGCTTGAAGTAAGAAAATATATTCAATACTGGCAAGGTTCATCAAGAATCCAGAACGCGATAGAAACACTGGAAAAAAACAGTTTACTGCCGATTGTAATCAACACCCTCAAAAAACACGGGATGCCGCTCTATTTTATTTATTTGCCGCTTCAGGAAAGTAATTACGATACCCATGCGATTGGCCCGGAAACAAAATACGGTGTTGCCAAAGGCGCCTGGCAACTGCTGGCAAGTACGGCACAGCAATACGGCGTTGAACCGGGGCCTTTGGCAAACGTGCCAGAGTATGATGAACTGGACGGCCGCTTCGATTTCAACCAGGCCACACAAGCCGGTATAAAATATCTGAGGCATATCTACAGCACAGAGGCTCAAGCCTCGGGATTGCTGGTTATGGCCAGTTACAACTACGGTGATAATCGGGTCAAGGGAATGATTAATAAAATGCCTGATAACCCCCGCGATAAAAATTTCTGGAAATTTTTATCGCAATATGAACTGCCGAAAGAAACCAAAGATTATGTCTTTTATATTTTTTCTGCTGCAGTCATAGGCGAAGATCCGCAGCATTTCGGTTTTAAATTCAATCCTCCTTTGTTTAATGCAAGTCAATAATTGACCAATGCAAACTATCTACCTGATAACCCAGGCTTACTCAGAAATAACTCTGTAAATCCATGCCCGCGTAAAGTGAAGCCACTTCCGAACCGTAGCCGTTAAAAAGTTCAGTGGCTTTTTTAGGCGTAAAAACACCGGCACCCAGCACCCGCTCACGGCTCTGACTCCAGCGGGGATGAGGTACGCCGGGATTGACATTGGCATAAAACCCGTACTCTTGAGGCGCACTTTTGTTCCATGCGGTTTGAGGCATGCTTTCCTGAAATTTGATTTTTACGATGGCCTTAATGCTTTTGAAGCCATATTTCCAGGGCACAATCAATCTAAGTGGCGCACCGTTTTGTTTGGGCAATTCATCATCATACATCCCGGTTGCCATTAAGGTCAGAGGATGCATCGCTTCATCAATTCTCAAGCCTTCTGTATAAGGCCACTCCAGCACTTTACTTTTCTGCCCCACCATTACGAAGGGGTTATAAAGCGTTGTAAATTCAACAAACTTGGCTTTTGAAGTGGGCTTAAACTGTTTTAAAAGACCGGCTAGCGGAAAGCCTATCCAGGGAACGACCATCGACCAGGCTTCAACACAACGGAACCGGTAAATACGCTGCTCCAGTGGATTATTTTTGAGAATATCATCCAGATCAAAAACACCCGGCTTTTCGCATTCACCTTCTACGTTAACCGTCCATGGACGTGTCGTCAGCCGTTGGGCAAGCACATTTGAATCTGTTTTATTCGTCGAAAATTCGTAGTAATTGGTGTATCCGGCAACATCTTCAAAATCATTGGGCTTAAGATCAGCTGAATAAGGACCTACCGGCACATTGGCATATTTTTTTTGCTCGGCCAATGATTCGCCCGGCAGAAAAGAGAGTGCTGCTGCGCCGGCGGCGGCTTTAATAATCGCCCTCCGTGCAGCAAAAACACGTTGATCGGTAACTTCTCGCTCAGGAATTGCGGCTTTCGTCTTTATTATCATCATTCATCCTGTTTGTAACGCATTGACAGCCAATAATCGATAGAAACATAACGACCACCTCCGTAAAAAAACAAAACCAGCAGCATAATAAAATAGGTCGCCGCAAATTCAATCCCGTTATTCAAGACAACGAAACTTCCATTTTCTGTCAATACGTCGTAGTTACTGAATTGCTGCAAAATTGATTTTGCCTGTTCCAGACTCTCAATGGCTGAGCGCGTTCTGTCTGTTGCAAAAAGCCCTGAGCCGGTCGCTATTGCCAACCAGCCATTTTTAAGATGCACCAAAACGCCTGCAACTGTCATGATGATCATTAGCGGAATTGAGATAACCCGGACACTAAAACCAACCAACAGGAAAACAGCGCCCAACACTTCTATCAATGCCACCAGAAATACCATCAAATAGGGTAAAGGCAATCCCAGACCATAATCATGGTTGCCAAACCACTCGGCGGTCTCGGTAAAGTTCATAAACTTTTTTGAGCCCGCCATCCATAAAACAGGGACAAGATAAAGACGTATTGCCAATAAAACAATAAAATCCACATAACGTGATTTATCCAACCAGTTATTAAACAGATGTGTACTCTGCAGGCATCTTTCGAATAGATGCTTATAGTCAATCTCTTTCAAATTCATCGCCTATCCCCCTAAAAATTCAGTTCTATGGACCATCTGACTGACTTTATCGTAAATTATTTGTAACTGTTCAGCGTAGCAACGAAATAACGCTGATGCACTTAGGTTGCGGTTGGCGCTAGCCAAGCTGAATAATTACAATTATTTCAAAATACTGACCGCTTGATGCTCAGTAAAACCCCAAGTGATTGCTGTGTCAATCGGCTTATTGCCAGGAAATCAATATGACAAATATTTTTGCCAACATCCCCGCCCAAATACCGGATGAAATTATCGAAAATCTGATCAATAACGACATTATCAGAATTGAACGCATCCTATCAAATGGTCATATCACCCCTGATGAAGAATGGTACGACCAAAGCCATGACGAATGGATAATGATACTGCAGGGCCAAGCATTACTGCGTTATGAAGAGTCTACCCAACCGCTAAAACTGGTAAAGGGAGACTATCTGCTGATACCTGCCCATCAAAAGCACCGGGTTGAATGGACTACGCCGGATGAACTGACCATTTGGCTGGCTATCCACTGGAAAGCTCGTTAAATAAACGGCTTCTACCCGCGCTGCTTCAACTCCTGTGCTTCAGCTTGTTTTATTCATTTTCATAACTATAAACAGACTGGTTTTTCGGCTGAGCCTCAAAATACTTTTTGAACACCGGCATAAAACTGGCTGTAATAGGAATTGAGTAAAAACAATAGATCGCCGCTGCCTCTCCCGTTGAAACACCGAGTAACCATTGAGGCATAAACAGGGTCATGATGGCCATCGCCAAATGGTAGGATGAAATTTTCCAATTATTTTCCCAAAGAAATCCGCTGAATGCCAAGGCAAACAGGGAACCATGGGTCACGAGCATTCCAAAGGCGCTTGAGATGGCATAACCGATGTGATATTGCCCCATGAACAAACATGAAAACATCTTGCCGATAAAATTGGGCTCAATACCAAATAACTGCCAATCATTGGGCAATTGCGTGAACATCAAAAAGCAAATACTCATTGAAGTGCCTATCATTGCCGCTTTTTTAAGAGCATCTCTATCGGTTGAATAGGTTGCTAAAGCAGGCATAATGGCAAACGCCTGTAAACTGATATGGTAAGCGGATAATTCACTCAACAATAAATTGGTCCCATAACCACATTGGTCGGCAACCGGATAAGCAAAGTATTGAATAAATTCCATCAAAGAAAAATGAAAAATCGCATAAGCTCTAGCGAATCGAACCCAAAAAACTTCTTCCTTGTCTGTAAATGTTAGACTTGAGGCAACCAGCCCCGCGATACCAAGTCCCAAAGACATATTTGCACTAAAACACATAAAAATCTCATCAGTCAGTTAAAAAAATCAGCTCACCTTCATCTGCTAGATGCCGGCTTTTTGGTTAATTTGCGCATATTCAACTACTTTGAATGCTTTTGAATAGTTCAAGTAATTACCACTAATGCCGAATTATACCTTTTTGATGGGCGGGCGCCCTCTCTCATCGACTTCTTGACTACCGTACGTATTGCCTGGGGGTTTTTCAGCAACGTAAATTAGCCAAGATCAGCTAACTATTTTATATAAAATACAACATGTTACCGTCAACACAATTTCATTCTGAACGGCCGGGAACCACTTGCGGCAAATCATATAAAAATATTAATGTTATACTTTCAGCCGTAACATTACGATCTGCTTATTTACCGCCAAAATTATAACTATACTTGGCAGATTGACTGCTCTACTACCCTATCTGATCGAAAAAACGCCTGGTTTCCATAAGGTATGGCATGTGTTTGGCGTGGATGTTCGTCAGCAGGGAATGCTGTCGTCAAGCCCCGTGCAGGGGTTCACGGCGCACCTCGACAAGCACATCCTGATCCTTTGACAAAGTCGAACGATTTTTCAGTATGAAAGGAGTAATTCTCAGGAATTATCCCAAAACTGATATAGCTGATTTAAGCTTTTGCAAGTGCCAAAAGTTTCTGTTTGACTCCAATGACAGGAGGACAAACCCTGATGCTTAAAATTACCCATTCCCGATGATTAAAGATACCTTTCAATCATAACCGACTTTTTTAACCCCCTGGAGCAACTGTATGGGTCCCCATTACCTGAGTCCATTTTTCACCCCTAGAAGCGTCGCTGTCGTAGGGGCAACAGAACGCCCTGAAAGTGTGGGCCACCGTATCATGATCAACATGCAGGAGGCCGGCTTCAGCGGCGGACTTTATCCTGTCAATCCGAACCGCGACATGATCTGTGGTTTAAAAGCCTACCCTGACTTGGCTGCAATACCTGAAAAAATTGAGTTGGCCGTTATTGCGACGCCCGCACAGACAGTCCCCGGCATTATCCGTCAATGCGGAGAAAAAGCGATTGGCTCTGTCATCATCATCTCTGCCGGTTTTGGTGAGCAGGACTCCGCCGGTAAACATTTGCAACAAGAAGTTCTCGATATTGCGCATCGCTACAGCATTAGAATTATCGGGCCTAATTGCCTGGGTATCATTCGTCCAAACGGACACCTGAATGCCACTTTTGGCGATGGCGTCATTAAAGACGGCAATCTGGCGCTACTTTCTCAATCAGGCGCAGTCTGCACCGCCATTCTGGATTGGGCACAATCCATGGATATCGGCTTTTCGACTGTCGTCTCAATGGGAGGTGCGGCAGATGTGGATTTTGGAGAAGTGCTGGATTACCTTGCCTTAGACAGCAAAACCACAGGAATCTTGATGTATGTCGAGGGAATCAGAGATGCCAGGCGTTTTTTGAGCGGATTGAAAGCGGCAGCCCGGCTGAAACCGGTGATCTTGATCAAATCAGGGCGCCATGAAAGTGGCTGTAAAGCGGCTATGTCCCACACCGGAGCGATGATAGGAGGTGATGACGTTTTTGATGCCGCAATTGAAAGGGCCGGCGTGGTAAGAGCTTACAGTATCGCCCAGCTGTTTTCTGCAGCACGGGTGCTGGCCAACAACTATACAGTTAAACAAAATCGTCTGGCCATCATCACGAACGCCGGGGGACCAGGTGTCATGAGTACCGACCGTGCCGAGGAAGTCGGGGTGAAAATGGCTGAACTGAGCGAAGCGAGTCTGGAAGCACTCAATAAGGTATTGCCGCCTCACTGGTCTCATGCAAATCCGGTTGATATTCTGGGTGACGCTACGCCTGAACGTTATAAAAATGCACTGGAAATCTGCCTCAAGGACAAAAATATTGACGGTGCACTGATTATTTTAACCCCGCAAGCGATGACCGATTCCAAACAGGTTGCGGAGTTAATTATCAGCGCGTCCAAAACCACACAAAAGCCGGTTCTGGCCTCATGGACAGGCGGCAATCGAGTACAGGAAGGACGCCGTTTGTTTGATAACAGCCGGGTCGCCCACTTCAGCACCCCCGAAGTTGCGGTAGATGCCTTCTCTTTTCTGGCGCGATACACACAAAATCAAATTCTGTTAAAGCAAATCCCTTCTGCCCAAAACGAACAGGTTACCCATGATGTTGAGGGTTCACGACTGATCATTGAACGCGTTCTGGCTGAGGGTCGTCAGGTCATGACGGCGCAGGAATCGAAAGCGGTCCTGGCCGCATTTAAAATTCCGGTCAACCATACTGTCAAGGTAGATAACGCCAAGGAAGCCATGATCGCTGCTGAAACCTTGGGCTTTCCTGTGGCGCTGAAAGTGAACATGTCTCAGTTCTCGCATAAATCCGACATCGGTGGCGTGCGGCTTAATATCAACAGCGCCAAAGATGTATCCATGAATTTTACGGAGATGGAGAACCTGATCAAACAAAAGTACCCGGATGTCGATGAAGTGACGATGACCATCGAGCCGATGCATCGGTCTTACAGCGGCAGAGAACTGATGATAGGCGTGATCAGAGACCCTGTTTTCGGGCCGGCCATATCGGTAGGCCTGGGTGGAACGATGGTAGAAATTCTCAATGATAAGGCGGTGGCATTACCGCCTTTGAATGAGTATATGGTTGAGCAAATGATTGCCAAAACCAAAGCGGCAAAATACCTCAAACCCTTCCGGCAATTACCGGCAGCGAATATTAAAGCCTTGGTTAATACATTGCTCAGCGTATCCAGCATGGTCAGCGAATTACCCGAAATTTTGGAACTTGATATCAATCCGCTGATCGTAGATGACCGGGGTGTCATGGCGGTTGACGCCCGGATTAAAGTGCAGATATCGCATCAGCTGACGCCGTACAGCCATATGACGATTCACCCTTACCCGCATGAATTAATCCACTATTATCAGTTACCGACCGGCGCCAACATTTGTATCAGACCTGTACGGCCTGAAGATGCCGATATGGAGAAAGACTTTGTCCATCGTCTTTCCGAACGCACCAAATATTTCCGTTTTATGCAGGCTTTGCAAGAATTAACGCCTGAAATGGTCGTGCGGTTTACTCAAATCGATTATGACCGCGAAATGTCCTTTATCGCAGTGACCGAGGAAAACGGAAAACCCAAAGAACTTGGCGTCGGCCGTTATATGACCAATCCGGATGGGCATTCGGTCGAGTTCGCATTAGTCGTATCGGATGATTGTCACGGTATGGGTATCGGAACCCGTCTGATGAAAACATTGATGCAGACGGCAAAATATAAAGGCTTATCCTTTTTCGAAGGCGAAGTCCTGGCAATCAATAAGCCCATGTTATCTTTAGTACAAAAACTGGGCTTCACGATTGAGCCGGTTCCCGGCGATAAAGAAGTCGTTCGTGTGGTAAAAGACCTCAGAATGTAGCATTCCGGTTTAATCAGTTAACAGGACAAACTCGGGGCCGCTTCATATTAGGCATGAAGAGTAAAACATAGACAAATTTTCGCATCACCCTACGGCAAACAAGTGCTGTTTGCCGTAGCTTTTCCTCATCATTTATCTTTGTGGTTAATGCCTACAGTGACAAGCTTAAAGAAAACCTCCCTCAATGATTTGCATACCCGATCTGGCGCCCGATTCATTGCCTTTGCCGGTTACGAAATGCCCTTGCAGTATGAAAAAGGCATCATTCAGGAACACCTGCATTGCCGCAATCACGCCGGACTATTTGACATTTCCCACATGGGGCAAAGCCTGGTTAAAGGCGAGGCCGCCGCCGGTGAATTGGAAAAACTTTGCCCTGGAAATATTACCCGTTTGAATAACGGTCAGCAGCAATACACTGTTTTCACCAACGCTGACGGCGGCACGATTGACGATATTGTCATCACCAAGTTTGAGAGCCATCTTGCTATTACGGTCAATGCGGCGTGCAAGGAAAAAGACTTTCAGCATTTACAAAAACACTTGTCGGAGCGTGTCCAATTTCAGATTTTGAATGAGCATGCTTTATTGGCATTACAGGGGCCAAAAGCGGCGAACATCCTATTTAATCTGGCACCGGAGGCTTGCGAACTTAGCTTTATGCACGCCTTTTATACAGAAATTGAAGGCATCCGCTGCATGATCAGTCGCAGCGGTTATACCGGTGAAGACGGTTTTGAAATCTCTGTCCCCAACAAACATGCCCATCAATTAGCCGAACTGCTTTTAAACGAATCCGATGTGGCGCTTATCGGCTTAGGCGCCAGAGATACCTTAAGACTGGAAGCCGGGCTTTGCTTATACGGGCATGAGCTCAATGAAACCATCACGCCGGTTGAAGCCGGTTTAAACTGGATTATTCATGGCAATAATCGCCGCTTTCCGGGTGCGGGTACGATTCTTTATCAATTGCAAAACGGCTCTGAACTTTTACGCACTGGACTTATTGTCAATGCCCGAACGCCGGTCCGTGAGAATGCGCTCATCGTTGATGAACAAGGCAGCCCTCTGGGCCATGTTACCAGCGGCGGCTTTTCTCCCAGCCTAGGCAAACCCATTGCCATGGCCTTAATCAATTCGGATGCAGCAATTATTGGTTCTACGGTTTACGCTCAAGTACGCAACAGCAATGTGGAATTAACCGTATGCGACTTACCTTTTGTTCCTCGCCGTTACTTTAGAGGCTAACTATGCAGGGCTCAAGACCACAACTACAAGACCTTGAAATGCGCGGCAATTATATAAACCGGCATATTGGCTCTAATGAAACGCAGCTGAAGGAGCTATTGAAAACGCTGGGATTGACGTGTCTAGAGGATATTGTCGAGCAAGCTTTTCCCAGCAATATAGTCAATCAGGAACCGTTAAAGCTGACGGAAATCATCAGCGAAAGCGCCGTATTCAAGCATTTGGCAAAAATGCGGCAGAACAACAAGGTGTTAACTTCGCTAATTGGCATGGGCTACTACAACACCGATATGCCCGCTGTCATCAAACGGAATGTGCTTGAAAACCCGGGCTGGTATACCGCCTATACGCCTTATCAGGCTGAGGTGAGCCAAGGGCGGCTGGAAGCACTGATCAACTTCCAGCAGATGATCATTGATCTCACCGGCATGGAATTGGCCAATTCATCGTTGCTGGACGAAGCTACGGCAGCAGCTGAAGCCATGAGCATGTCCAAAAGACTCTCAGAAACTACCGCAACTAATTTCTTTGTCGATCAAGACTGTCACCCCCAAACCATCGCTGTAATAAAAACCCGCGCCTGCTCGCTGGGATATGAAATTATTACAGGTCCGGTTGAAAAACTGAATGAACACCACAACCTCTTCGGTATTCTGGTTCAGAATCCAGGCTGCTCGGGAGCAATCAAAGACCTGACGAGCATTGTCGCAGAAGCTCGTAAACAATCGGCTTTAGTTACGGTAGCAAGCGATTTGTTAAGCCTTGTTCTGTTAAAACCACCGGCAGCTTTTGGCGCAGACATTGTCGTGGGTAACACGCAGCGTTTTGGTGTGCCTATGGGTTATGGGGGTCCTCATGCCGCTTTCTTTGCCACCAAAGAGGCTTACAAACGTTCAGTTCCGGGCCGAATTATCGGTGTGTCCAAAGATAATCAAGACCAGCCCGCGTATCGCCTCGCGTTACAGACCCGCGAACAGCATATCCGCCGCGACAAGGCAACCAGCAACATTTGCACGGCGCAAGTCTTATTAGCGGTTATTGCAGGCTTTTATGCTGTCTATCATGGCCCTGAAGGGCTTCGAATGATTGCAGGCCGGGTTCACCGCTACACACAAATTCTTGCAGCCGGTCTTGAGCAACTGGGCTTTCAGCTTAAAACACACTGCTATTTCGACACCGTCGTTGTCTGTACACCGGGATGTGCCGCAAGCTATCTGACCAAAGCAGAACACGCCGGAATAAACTTACGATTCATCGACGAAGACCATCTGGGTATGTCGCTGGATGAAACCAGCAATCGGGAAATAATTCGCCAAGTCTGGCGGATTTTTGCAGCAGACAATGCGCCAATGCCCGATATCAACCTTCTGGATGAATTTACCCGTGAGTGCATTCCCAACGAGCTGCTGCGCTCCGATCCGATTCTGCAACATCCTGTCTTTGCCAAATATCATTCGGAAACCGAAATGATGCGTTACATGCGGCGACTCGCGAGACGCGATATTGCGTTGGATAGAGCCATGATACCGCTAGGCTCGTGTACGATGAAGCTCAATGCAGCAACCGCCATGCAAACGATTTCCTACTCCAGCATCAACGGCCTGCATCCTTTTGTACCTTTACATCAGGCTGAAGGCTACCGGCAGTTGTTCGATGAACTGGAGGATATGCTGTGCGACCTGACCGGTTTCGATGCTTTTTCATTTCAACCCAACGCCGGGTCACAAGGCGAATATACCGGCCTGCTGGTCATACGCAAATACCATGAAGTGATGGGGCAGGGGCAACGTGATATCTGTCTGATTCCTGCGTCCGCGCACGGCACCAATCCGGCCAGCGCAAGTTTGGCCGGTCTTAAAGTCGTCGTTCTGGCCTGTGATGATCAAGGCAATGTCAGTCTGGATGATTTACGCGATAAAGCCGCCTTATACAAAGACACCCTGGCCGCAATCATGATTACTTACCCTTCTACACATGGCGTGTTCGAAGAGGCATTCTGTGAAATATGCGCCATAGTTCATGAAAATGGCGGCCAGGTTTATATGGATGGAGCCAACTTTAATGCTTTAGTCGGCATCAGCCGCCCCGGTAAACTGGGTGCCGATGTGGCGCATTTGAATCTTCACAAAACCTTCAGCATTCCTCACGGCGGCGGCGGCCCCGGCGCCGGACCTATTGGCGTTGGCGCTCATCTGGCGCCTTTTCTACCCGATCATCCTGTCGTCAAAGGCGTCAATCGCTTCGCAACAGAACAGGGTACCGTCGGCACTGTTTCGGCAGCACCATGGGGTTCAGCCAGTATATTGACCATTTCATGGGCTTACATTGCGATGATGGGGGCTGTCGGTCTTAAAAAAGCTACGCTGGCGGCCATCTTAAATGCCAACTATATTGCCAAGCGCTTAGCGCCTCATTTTCCCATTTTGTACACCGGTAAAAACGGCTGGGTGGCACATGAATGCATCATTGATTGCAGTAAATTTAAAAAAACCGCCGGCGTTTCAGTCGATGATATCGCTAAAAGGCTGATTGACTATGGCTTTCATGCACCCACTGTTGCCTTCCCGGTTGCCGATACGTTAATGATTGAACCCACGGAAAGCGAATCCAAAATTGAGATAGATCGATTTTGCGACGCTTTAATCACGATTCGTCTGGAAATTGCCGAAATTGAAAACGGCAGCGCCGATCCCCACAATAACCTGCTTCACAATGCGCCCCACACTCACCGGTTATTGCTGGCTGAATGGCAATTACCCTATTCAAGGCAGCAGGCATTTTTTCCTGATAACCATCAGCATGATGATAAATACTGGCCTCCGGTTGGGCGTATTGATAATGTTTACGGCGACCGCCACCTGATTTGCAGCTGCCCTCCGCTATCCGATTACGAAGAAGTGGAATCATAACTCGCAAAAGACTAAAAAAGCAGTATTGCCTCCTCATCAGCCTCGGACTATTTATCGAGGCACATCACCGCAACCAACACACACCCCTTCGGTGCAATCAATTTTGGAGAAACACATGAAGAAAACCCTGTCAATTACATTGATCCTGGTTTTGTCCGCTTGCGCTCAGCACGACGAACAGTCAAATCTGGGAGGAGAAAGCACAACAGGTCAGCCTGCACTGCATTCGATTCATGATACCCAATTGCGCCTCATGATGGACCGAATGGACACGTTGATGCATGAGCGCTTTATGACAGAAACTCAACTTGATAGCGAACGGCGTAAATATGCACAACGCATCGCTGACAGTGCGCAGAAACTGTCTCAAACCGTCGACACCATCATTTCCAAAATGCCGAGTTTGCCATTAACGCCCAGCGAACAAACCACGTTTTTAGCATTGGCAAATAAACTGCATGATCAAACCGGGCAACTTTATGACCTTGCCAGCCGTAATCGCCTGGAAGATATCAATGTGAGGTTGCACCAAATTAATACAACCTGTATTTCCTGCCATGCGCTTTTTAGAGAAATGGATAATTAATCTATGAACCTCTTTTATCTTCTCTCGCTGATATTATTCTTATGTTTATCGGGTAACGCGGCCAGTGCAGACAATGAGGTATTGAGCTTACTCAGAGAGCTAAAGGCTGAGGTGGGAGAACTTAAACAGCAACTGGATCGTTCCAATTCGCGAATCGGTGAACTTGAAAAAAAGCTTGGGGAATACCGCGCCGAAAAACCGGAAACCGAAAAGCCAGACATGAGAATAACCCAGCCGCCAGTGGCGGTAGCTTCAAGTCCTGCAAAACACGATGATAAACCCCTGGTAACCCTGGGCGATGTCAAAGGAACATTCAAAATACCCGGAACGGATACATCAGTTGGTATAGGTGGCTACGTCAAAACCGATTTGCTTTTAAACAGCGTCAGTGCCGGAGCTGATAAGTTGGGTGATCAAAAACTGCTGGTGTCGCAAATACCGGTTGGAGGAGCGTCCGGCGAAAACAGCCAGCTGACGTTCCATGCCAAAGAGAGCCGCCTGTGGTTCAAGTCGTTTACACCTAGCGCTTGGGGCGATATCAACACCTATATCGAAATGGACTTTTTCGGTAATGCAGGCACCTATAACTATACCCCACGATTGCGGCATGGCTATGGCTCAATTGGGCATTTTTTGGCGGGCCAGACCTGGCCAACATTTTTGAATGCGGCGGCAATACCGGATATTCTCGATAACGGCGGTTCGGCGGGCTCTCTGTTCCTGTTTAGACACCCCTTGGTGCGGTGGACCCAGCCCTTCTCATTGGCCGGCACGGCAATGGAATGGCAAACCGCAATCGAGGCGCCCAGATCGCGAATCTGGGATTCGACTTCACCGTCAGCGAACAGTAACGATCCTAATGCCTATTCCTTTTTCAGCAACCCCGATGCGGACCGCTATCCTGATCTGGTCACACGGCTGAATTTCTCACCGGAATGGGGGACGCTGTCAATAGCCGCAATGGGTAGACAGATTCGTTACACCAATAGCAAATTAGGCCTGAAACAGGATGCCTGGGGCGGAGCTGTCAGCTTGGCGGGTAAAATCAACGTTTTTAATCTCGATAACATTCGCTTTATGGCGCATTACGGCAACGGGCACGGCAGATATGTCAGCACGGACAATACCTTCAGCGATGCCGCCCTGGATAATGAAGGCAATTTATACCTGACCACCAGCTACGGAGGAATGTTTGCTTACCAGCATTGGTGGAACAAACAATGGCGCTCGACGGTGGTCTACGGATATGCCCAAGCTGAACAGCCGGATTGGGTTAATCAGGTTCTAAATCAGGAAGTGCAGTCATTGCACGCCAATATATTATGGAGCCCAGTTAGCCAGGCGGTGATGGGCTTAGAGTATATTTACGCCAATCGCGAGCTGTTAGACGGACGGGAGGGGGATTTACAAAGACTGCAGTTTTCGGCTCGCTATAATTTTTGAGCTATCTCCCGGTGTGAATCAGCAGATTTAGCTTGAAATATTATCTCGTTCCCAAGCTCCAGCTTGGGAATGACTACCTTCAAGCTCAGCTTGATATTTCAAGAGCAAAACGATAAGCAACAAAGCGTCTTGCCTGCATAAGCTCGCGCACTTGAATAACGCCAATGTTCTGGCAAGTCCACATAACCGCGTTTGAAAGTAGTGAGGTAGGATGCGGTGATGCACGAACCGCATCTGTCGTGATTGATGCGGTCCCGTTTTTCACCGAGATCTTCTTCCCATAGATCTAATTTGTTCTGAAACAGATGTTCATCAAGCTGAGCTTGAGGGTAGACATTCCCAAGCTGGAGCTTGGGAACGAGATAAGTGGTCTCGCCATAAATCACAGCATAGACGATTTTGCTATATTACAAGACCTGATAATCATCTAGCCTGTCTCCCCGATCGGAACCCAAAGTGTTATAAATAGGGTGATGATCGAAACAACCGAGGAGACAGACATGAAACTATACGGTGGTATGGATTTGCATTCAACGAATGTGGTGACGCAACTGATTGATGAGCACGATCGAGTCGTGTATCGGAAGAAGCAGGGTTGTGATTTGGCTGATATTCTACGTGGCTTGGAACCGTTTCAAGACAGCATCGAAGGCTTGGCGGTGGAATCAACTTACAACTGGTATTGGCTGGTCGATGGCCTGATGGAAGCGGGATACCGGGTGCATTTGGTCAATACGGCGGCGGTACAGCAATATGAAGGATTGAAATACACCGACGACGACACGGATGCGTTTTGGTTGGCGCATTTACTGCGACTGGGCGTCTTGCCGACCGGCACGATCTACCCGAAGGAAAGCCGGGCCGTACGGGATTTATTACGCAAACGCAGCCAATTGGTCCGGCAGCGCAGTGCGCATATTATCAGCATCGAAAACCTCTATGCGCGCAATACCGGCACTCGGCTGAACAGTAATGCCGTAAAACGCCTGACTCAAGAGCAGGTGCAGCAGCACTTCGCCGATCCGAACGTGGCGTTAGCGGTCGAAAGTAACCGGGTGATACTGGCGGGCATTATCGGAACAAATCGAAGTGCTGGAACGCGCCATCTTGGCTCAGGCCAAACTGGATCCGCGCTACCGCTATTTGCTGAGTATCAGTGGTATCGGGCAAGTGCTGGTGCTGACGATCATGCTGGAAACTGGCGGTATCGAGCGCTTTCGGCAGGTCGGCAACTTCGCCTCGTATTGTCGCTGTGTCGGCAGTGAGAAACTCAGCAACGGCAAAAAGAAAGGCCGGGGCAATACCAAAAACGGCAATAAATACTTGGCCTGGGCCTTTATTGAGGCGGCCAACTTCGCGATACGCTACAACGACAGGGCGAAACGGTTTTATCAACGCAAGGCCGCCAAGTGCAACCGTGTCGTCGCACTCAAAGCGGTCGCGCATAAACTGGCGAGGGCGAGTTACTTCGTGATGCGGGACCACGTCCCCTTTAACGACACGAAATGTTTTGTATGACCGAATAAGCGAATAGGTTGAGCAGCTGAACTGAACACGGGGTTGGCTGATAACCACCAGACCTGATTGGCAAGTTGCTCAACCGACCCACTAATCGTTATCTCCGCAAGGGGAGCTGATACGCCCAAGCGTTGAGCCAATAGGGGTCTGGACCGTGCTAACGGATAACCACAAAACCTGTTGTGCCGTGCACAATTGGACAAGGCTTGGCACCGATCATTTTTCTGGGGCTCAATTGAGCCAGGGGCGGCCCGCTTACCTATGTAAGCGGCATCGTCTTGATCCTGATGGGTGACTTACGCGCATCAGTTCGATGAGCGAATCACACGAGCGAGAAGACGGGCGCGTAGACAGCGAACTGAACTGGGTAACGAAAATGAAAAACAAGCAAAGCGGCATGAGAATTGACTGTCAGAGCAACCATTAGAGGAATAACCGGCGGACTTGTGGACGCGTCCTGCGGACCGGTCCGAGCAGAGCCGTGTGGATAAGTCATGGACAGCCTCCCTGCTGACCACAACTTATCCACACTCTCGGACCTCGCGA
>JAGXSU010000069.1 GCA_018333785.1 Methylomicrobium sp.
TCATGAGCTTGCGGCAACAGATCGAAGATATTGCTGGGAAAAAGCTGGTGCTGATGGAATTCAATCGGGTGGGATTTAAAGGGGATGGACATAAGCTTTCCAGGCTGAATTTTGGACGCAATTATACCATAGGCTATTGTTATGCTTTTTCAGATTTGTGCATGTGACCGACTGCAGCGAGCTATCCGCAGGAATGCTGGTGAGTTGGCTGTTCTCGGACAGGCTCCTAGGCCATCACTACCACTATACAGGCTCCCTGACAACCGCACCTTTCACTGAATCCGTAGACTGGTTTGTTTTGAAAAAAGTTTATGAAGCTTCGCCTGAACAAATAGAGACGATCAACAAAATAGAAGGCAATAATGCGCGGCACATCGAACCTCAAAACGATAGACTCGTTGATGATGAGTAATCTTTAATTGATCATCAACGAAGTATAAAAAAATCCTGCTATCGCCCAGCCAAATTCCTTAACTTTGTTACACTTATTACCATAATTAAATTACCTTTTAAGGCTTGGGCTTAATGTATAAAATCTCGGCGTTAGTATTTTTCCTGTTCTTTTCATCGGCCGTTTGCGCAGATTCCAATGATGACTCGAGTATCTGGCTCAGCAACACGTATCAAACCGATTTTGGAGGCAGTAATTATCTGGCCTTTCTGGAACTGGCTCCTCGCTCTAAAAACGATAATCAGGACTTTAGTCAATTACTCATTCGTCCTATAGTAGGTTATAAATTGACCCAAGAGCTACAGCTTTGGCTAGGATACACATGGCATGGTGAATACAATGATTCATCTTCGATCAAATTCGATAACGCCACCCATGACATAATGCAGCAATTACAATGGATACATAACTTCACTCCGGAACTGAATTTTCAGTACCGACTCCGCTTTGAAGAACGATTTTTTGTGGATGCCGATGTAGCGTACCGTGTGCGTCACCGCTTCCGTTTTGTATATTCCATTCCCGATTCCAAGGCCTACCTGATTGCCCTGGACGAATTGTTTGTTTATTTTAATTCGTTAAATAACAGTCCTCGCGAAACGTCAGTCCAGCCCGGTATCAATCAAAATCGGTCCTATACTGGAATTGGTTATAAATTAACGCCGCAGATCAATGTTGATACCGGCTATCAGTTGCAGTATGTCAATAATTTTGGAGCACCGGATGTTTTTAACCATGTCTGGTTTACCAATCTGAATTTCACTTTCTAACAGCGCTACAGACGGTATTGGCAGTGACGAGAATCAGCAAAAAAATACATCCCATTTATAACGAAAATTCTTGCTGCCCTGGAAACGATTTTCTTTTATTCTAAGATCTTGCAGAAAGAATCAAGCAATTGGGCCGTTATTGACTGGTTATCAACGATAACAACACCATAAGACTTGAAAACTATTCAATGCTCAGCTTCGCGGATTGGTCCTCGAAAATTCTCCCAGTGATCCAGGTTCATACACGCCAAGATAGGACAACACTTATGGCAAATTAAATTTATTTGCTGCTGATCCTGAATTTTGCAGTCCTTGTACCCTCACGCGCCTTGTCGAGGCTTAGTATCAGTCATAATCCTGTCTACTTCCTGTTTGGGCAGATAATCAAAATCCCAGTGGCTGGTGTAGTTTTCCTTTAATCGCCTCTTGCCGGGATGAATCGATTCGGCTTCATCCCCATGCGGAACGGCGGCTGTCGTAATTAAATGATCTTCAGGCTCAACAATAGCGGCTTGCTGCTGATTCGTTTTCAATAGACTTTGTATTTTTTCACACAGCTGACTCATAGCGACTCCTTTACCCGGTCGTGATAAAACTGCAGAAATTCCCCGTTTGAACTTCTAATGCCAAGCTACCCCGACTTTTGATTTAATCAAGGCAGCCGGGATGAAACAAAGCGCAATCCGGAAAATAAGCTAATTTTGAATTTGTCCGTCGACCAGGCGTATCTTGCGTCCCGCACGACTGCCCAAAGTGGGGTCATGGGTAATAATCACTAATGTCACACCTTGTTGATTAAGCTTTTCCAGCAACTCGATAATGTCCTTGCCTGATTGGCTGTCAAGATTTCCGGTAGGTTCATCGGCCAGCAAAATCTGAGGCTTCATGCTCATGGCACGCGCAATGGCAACCCGCTGCAACTGCCCTCCGGATAACTGATCGGGCTTGTGCTCGGCCCTATCCAGTAAACTGACGGCAGCAAGCCCTTCTTTAACGCGTACTTTTCGTTCTTTGGGTGAGATACCTGCCAAAATCATCGGCATTTCAATATTTTGGGCAGCGGATAGACGAGGAATCAAGTGGAAAAATTGAAAAACAAAACCGATGTTTTCTCGCCGCACTTTGGCCAGTTCATCATCGCTGAGCAAGGTTACGTCGCGGCCATTAAAAAAGTAACGCCCTGATGAAGGCTGATCTAGAAGTGCGATGGTATTCAGCAGCGTCGACTTTCCTGATCCTGAAGGCCCCATGATGGAAAGATACTCACCCTGAGCGATCGTCAGGTTAATAGCGTTTAGCGCATGGACGGCTTGATCTCCGACTTGAAAGCGTCTGTGAATGTTTTCCAGTTGAATCATGGCGTAAAACGGACTTTTGCACCCGCGGCAACGCCTTCTTTACCAACCGACGTAACCACTCTGTCGCCTTCCTGCAGGCCGGACTCAATTTCGGTAAAACTCCAGTTACTCAGTCCCGGCACAAAAGTCCGTTCTTCCAGCACGTCACCCTGAGCAATCAGTAAAACTTTGCTATTTTCCATGATGGCCTCGGCAGGCAAGCGCAGAGCGTTCTGCTTTTCAGCCAGCACCACTTCAATATCCGCGCTGTACCCCGGCAGCCAGCGCTTTAAATCATCCGCATCGGTAATCTTGACTTCAACTTCAACGGTTCGGGCTTGCTTCTCTTTTTCCTGAACATAAGGGGCAATCTTTGACACTTTGCCGGTACAGCGTTTTTCCGGAAAAGCATCCAGCGAAACGCAGGCCTGCATCCCGATTCTGATTCTTCCGGCATCAACTTCATCAATCGGAGCGGAGATATAAAGGCAGCTCAAATCGAGTAAATCAATAGCAGGTAAGGTCGGAATGCCCGGAGGCGAAGGCGTGACAAATTCACCTAATTCGGCATTGATTTCCGCAACGGTGCCGTCAAACGGTGCAGTGATAAACGTTCGCTCGACAGCGGCTTGAGCAACGGCCAGCTGTGCCTTGCTGACCTCAATGGCCTGCTCGGCGCCTTGGCACTGAGCCTTTTGTGCTGTTGCCTCAGTGACCGATTTATCAAGCTGATCTTCGGAAATAAATTGATTACGTGAGCGCAGCTTAGAGAATCGTGCGGCTTCACGTTCAGCCCCGGCTGCTCGTTGACACACCTGTTCGGCCTCTGTATCACTGGCTTTGATCTTAGCCTTGTTAAGTTCGACCTGAGCTTTGAGATCCGCATTCCACACTTCCAACAACAGCTGGTTTTTTTTGACCACTTCGCCTTTTTCCACATGCAGGCCAGCCACTTGTCCCCCGGTTGCCGGAGCAAGATAGGCGCGCCGACAGGCTTTGACCGTTCCAACACGGGTATTGGAAACAGTGGCCGACACCTCGCCTGCTTTAACCGTGTAGTACTCAACCTCAATCCGTTCAGGATCTTTGTTGAAATAATACAAAACGGCAGCCGAAGCCAACAATCCAGCCGCCGTTAACAGTTTTTTAAACATTACCCTAAACGGTTTTCCAGATTTACCCTGAGTACTTCAAGAAAATCCTCTGTCGTCAGGTAATGGGTGTCATTCAGATCATCACCGTAAATGCACAATGCCAAATCCTTGGTCATCTGCCCTGCCTCGACGGTATCGACACAGACATTTTCCAGGGTTTCACAAAAATGGGATAAAGCCTCGTTATTGTCCAGTTTCGCTCTAAACGCTAGCCCACGCGTCCAGGCAAAAATTGATGCAATAGGATTGGTAGAGGTTTTTTTACCTTGCTGATGCATGCGGTAGTGCCGCGTGACGGTGCCGTGGGCCGCTTCTGCTTCCATGGTTTTTCCATCCGGCGTAACCAGCGTCGAGGTCATCAAGCCCAACGAGCCAAACCCCTGCGCCACGGTATCGGACTGCACATCGCCGTCATAGTTTTTACAGGCCCAAACAAAAGCGCCATTCCATTTAAGCGCCGAAGCCACCATATCGTCAATCAGCTTATGCTCATAGACAATGCCCTTGGCTTCATAGCGCTCACGATATTCGGCTTGATAAATGGCTTCGAAAATATCTTTGAAACGGCCATCATATTTTTTGAGAATGGTATTTTTGGTGGACAGATAAAGCGGCCATTCTCTGTCCAGCGCGACGTTAAAACAGCTGCGGGCAAAACCGGCAATCGATTCGTCGGTGTTGTACATCGCCATGGCCACGCCATCGCCCTCAAAATGATACACCTCAAAGCTTTGTCCTTCACTGCCATCATCCGGCGTAAAGGTAATCTGCAACGTGCCTTTACCTTTTGTAACAAAATCAGTGGCGCGGTATTGATCACCAAAGGCGTGACGGCCGATACAAATAGGCTTTGTCCAGTTAGGCACCAGGCGGGGAACGTTTTCGCAGATGATGGGTTCACGAAACACGGTACCGTCCAGAATATTCCGGATCGTGCCGTTAGGCGATTTCCACATTTTTTTCAGCTTGAACTCTTCGACCCGCGCTTCATCCGGCGTAATTGTCGCGCATTTGATACCTACACCGTGCTTTTGAATCGCATGTGCGGCATCAATAGTGACTTGATCCTCGGTTTCATCACGATGTTCGATGCCTAAATCGTAATACTCGATAGGCACATCCACATAAGGCAGAATTAACTTCTGTTTAATGAAATGCCAGATAATCCGGGTCATTTCATCACCATCCATTTCGACAACGGGCGAGTTGACAACAATTTTTTTCATGATGGACTCCAAAGGTATTGAGGGTGAGTGTATTTCGAAAATCAGGCGAGGCGGATCAGAGCAAAGAGTCACTGTTTATAGCCATCTTTTGCCGGGAAAGGGCTGCCTTTCCCGGTAAAAGTGCCTATAAAGAAAACAACTCTCGCATTTTCTGGCCGGGACTGTCGGCGCGCATAAACGCCTCGCCAACCAGAAAAGTGTATATCCCGTTATCCAGCATTAATTTGACGTCGTCAGGCGTATGAATCCCGCTTTCAGTAATGACCAAGCGGTCGTCGGGTACTTGCGCTTTTAAATCCAGCGTCGTCTGCAAACGCGTTTCGAAGGTCCGCAAATTACGATTGTTGATACCGATCAAGGGCGTGTCCAGCGTTAAGGCGCGGGTCATTTCATCGGCATCATGCACTTCAACCAGCACATCCATACCCAGTTCGTTAGCAGTATCCGCCAGCGCATGCAGGGTTTGGTCATCCAGTGCCGCCACGATCAGCAAAATACAGTCAGCCCCCAACGCTCGGGCTTCAAACACCTGATAGGCATCGATCATAAAATCTTTGCGCAACACCGGCAGCGGACAACGCTCTCTGACCATTTGCAAATACACTTCCGAGCCCTGAAAGTATTCCTTATCGGTTAATACAGACAGGCAAGTGGCGCCATTCATCGCATAATCCTGGCCGATCAATATCGGCTGAAAATCTTCGCGAATGACACCTTGACTGGGTGAGGCTTTTTTTATTTCGGCAATAATGGCTGGTTTTCGGGTAGCCGCCTGACGCTGTAAGGCTTTATAAAAACCTCTAGGTTTTTCCACACCACTGGCCAGATCCTTGAGCATGTCTATCGAGCTGCTCAGTTTGCGCTTGGCCACTTCTTCGGCTTTGGTATCGAGAATTTTTTTCAGAATATCCGGAGTATCGCTCATGATGACTTGTTATTTATGTTATTGGAAAATTCAACCAGCGCATCCAGCTTGGCTTTTGCGGCGCCGCTGGCAATGACCTGCAAGGCTTTTTGCACGCCGAACTGTAAATTGTCGCTCAGATTGGCGGCGTAAATGGCGGCTCCGGCATTCAATGCAACGATATCGCGGGCTGCACCAGGCTGATTATCAAGGACTTGCTTCATCAATTTTAAACTAGACGCCGCATCGTCAACGATTAAATCACTCAGCTGACCGCGCTTTAAACCAAACTGCACGGGCGTGATCGAATAGCAATTGATATTGCCGTTTTTAAGTTCCGCCACATGGGTCGAGCAGGCAATGCTGATTTCATCCAAGCCATCTTCAGCGTTGACCACCAGTACATGACGACTGCCCAATTTTTTTAATACTTCCGCCATGGGTCGAAGCCATTCCTTGCCGAACACACCGATCAGCTGATTGGGGGCCGATGCCGGATTGGATAAGGGCCCCAGTAAGTTGAACAAGGTCCTGACCCCCATCTCCCTGCGGGGTCCGATGGTATGCTTCATGGCACCATGATGTTTGGGGGCAAATAAAAAGCCGATACCTATTGTATTGATGCACTGACTGACTTGTTCGGCGCCAAGATCAAGATTAACGCCTGCCGCCTCCAAAACGTCCGCACTTCCAGAACTGCTGGAAACCGAGCGATTTCCGTGCTTGGCAACCTGAGCACCGGCCGCCGCCGCTACAAAGGCGGCCGTGGTTGATATATTGAAGGTATGCGCGCCATCGCCCCCCGTTCCACAGGTATCGATCACATGTTCGCCGGTCACGCTGACATGATCGGCCAAATCACGCATAACCTGGGCAGCGGCCGCAATTTCCTCCACTGTTTCACCTTTGCAACGTAACGCAACCAAAAGGGCGGCAATTTGGGCATCGGATGCCTGGCCGGACATGATTAAATGCATCATGTCGTGCATTTGCTCTCCGGTTAAAGAACGTTTTTCCAGGAGTGCCTGCAGTGCTTGTTTGATTTCCATGGTGTAATTGAGTAATAAAATGCTGAATGTTGAGTTATTGCTTAGGCAAGGAATTAACAAATATCGTCCATAAGAGGATGTTCGTAATTTTACGCGGGGATTGAATGCTCAGTGAAGAAAGATCGTTGTCCCAAATAGAATGCATGGCTGCATCCTGCCACAAAAACGATCGATTGACCATCCTTGCCCATTGAACTTTTTAATGATCGCGAACAAGTCCCGAAACATTTTTTGCCATCCCGGTTAACCGCTTACCAAACCGGCTTAATTTGCTTACGTCCCTTACCTACATCCCTGCAGGCAAAGCTTCCGCTCCTGCTCACGCCCCTTACCTACATCCCTGTAGGCAAAGCTTCCGCTCCTGCTCACGCCCCTTACCTACATCCCTGTAGGCA
>JAGXSU010000070.1 GCA_018333785.1 Methylomicrobium sp.
GGGATCGCAGTTACGGTGTGGCGCTGGTGGTGGGCGATAAGCGCTATCAGCTGGATCTGCAAGAAGGCGAAGTGGCGATTCATGACGACGAATTGAATCACCGCATCACGCTAACCCGCACAGGTATTGTGATCGCCGGCGGCGGGCATGATGTTGTGATCACGGATGCGCCTACGGTGGTCGTCAATGCCGGTACGGTGCAGGTTTACGGCGGTGATGTGATTGCTGACGGCATTTCGTTAAAAGAACATGTGCACGGTAATGTGCAGTCCGGCAGCGGCCAGACCGGCCTGCCGCAGTGAGGGGTTTATGTTAAAGCTGATTCAGATTGATAACAGTGTGTTTGACCTGGTGTTTGATGAGACATCGGCTGATGATGCGGCGATTCAAACCGTGGTGTATGCCGTGCTGTTTACCGATGCCGAAGCACCGGAAAGCCGCGTGCCGGATCGGTTTGATCGGCGCGGCTGGTGGGCGGAACCGGAAGCCGGTACCGGCATTTGGCATGTGCGCCGTCAGCCGTTGAGTCAATCGGCTCGGCGTGAGGCACTTTTTATGATTGAACAAGCCTTGCTTGATCATGGCGTAACGGCGGTGTCGGTCACGGAAGACCCGGTGGTCGCTGGAAATGTTTCCGGCGTGTTCGTGCGCATCAGTGGTTTGCATAATGGTCGTCAATTTAATGTGAGCGTGCCCCTGTGACCGATTACGTCCGCCCGAGCTATCTTGAACTTAAAGCCCGCATCGATACCGATTTGGCTGCGATGCCGTCGGTGTTACGCGGACCCTTGTCGGCAGCCTGGGGCCGGGCTTGTCACAGCCAGCATGGTTTTTTGGAGTGGATTGACAAGCAATGCTCGCCGCTGACCTGTGAACTGGAACGGTTGTATGACTGGGCGGCGCTGTATGGCGTTGACCGACTGACAGCCACACCCGCGACCGGTACCGTATTAGCGACCGGAACGCCAGGTAGTGCCTTGCTGGCTGATACGGTGATGCGCGGTCAAAACGGCGTGGATTATACGGTGCTGTCTGCAGTGACCTTGGGTGTAGGCACTACGCCGGTTATGGTGCGTTGTGTAACGCTGGGTAGCATCGGCAATTTGTTGTCTGCGCAAACCTTGACGCTGGTAGATCCGGTGCCTGGCGTAGTCGGCACCTTAACCGTTGACAGCGATGGCCTGAGCGGCGCTGCCGAAGATGAATCACTGGAAGATTGGCGGGTACGCGTAGCGGATGAATGGCGAGTTATGGTGGTGCGTGGGGGCCGTTCCGGCAAGGCTGAAGATTATCGGTTTTGGGCTAAAACGGCCCATCCTTCGGTAACCGGTGCGCTAGTTCAGCCTAATGTATTGGGCATGGGTTCGGTTATTGTTCGGCCGATTTGTAATGATCTGATCGACCGTTTGCCAACGTTGGCCGTATTGAACGCGGTGTCCGCGTATCTGGAGGGCATTGCTCCGGCTACGGCCGATTGGCGGGTGACATCACCGCTGGTCGAACGGGTGAGCCTTATGATTGATTTATTGCCTGGCTTTGACAGCCAAGGGAACCGCGATGCCATTGAGGCGGCGCTGTCGGCCTTGGTACTGTCCGAAACAACGGAATCGGCGGTCTTGACCATGGCTGAAATCGATGCCGCGATTGCTTCTGTGACGCAACAATATACCCGTCTGGCACCGCTGGCCGATTTGGCTGTGGGGCCCGGTGAGTTGTTTGTGTTAAATCCGGTGGTATGGGCCTGATGCAGATCGTTACCCATGACGCCGATGCCTATGGCGATGCGATTGCTTCGCTATTGCCGCCCGGTGCCGCCTGGGATTGGCCGATGGGTAGCCAGGGCCGCCAATTATTAGTGGCGACCGGAGAAGAGTTGGCCCGCGTGGAAGCAGAAACCCAAAAGGTATTGGATCGGGCGGTGGAGATACATCGTCCCGCCACGGCGAATTGGCATATCAGCTCTTACCGTGCGGTAGCGGACCAGGCTGTGGCCCATATCATTGAAACCATTCCCAGAACCCCAGCCCGCGTGGGCAGTCGTGTGGGCGTGCGCTTGTGGTCTGCCGAGGCGCTCTTTCCGGTGCCGCTGGTGCAAGTGGATCATTTGGTTGGACCGTTACGGGTGGGTAGCCGTGTTGGCGACCGGTGCTGGGGTAGTCGTGGCCGTTATGTGTTGCGGGTGCGTTATTACCGATCGGTGGTTGATCCGTATTTATTGTGGCAGGCGCTTAGTGCATTTAAGCAAGCGCATGTGTTTTTATGGTTTGAGGATATTTCCGCCGTCGGCGGTGAGGTGAGTTATGCACAAGATTGATGGCGCGGGCCATTTGAACAATATGTTTGTCTGGGAAGACCCGTTGTTGAACCGGCCACCCACTGAGATTACGGCCGAGTGGTTGAATGCGGTGCAGATTGAGTTAGCGACGGTGATTGAATGGGCCGGGTTTGCCCTGAATAAAAGTAGTAACGGCCAACTGTTGCAATCGCTACAAGCTAAATTCGCCTCGTTAGCGCCGGAAGGCGATTATGCAGTGAAATTGGCTGTGCAGGGGGATAACTATAAGGCTGCTGTCGCTGATGTGGTGGGCGCTCCGGATGCCATTGTTGCGGAGTTTGTTCCGGACATTGCTAGTTTGGTTGCCGCGCATGGTATGACGTTGTATGTGCGGGCGTTGGCGGCCAATGCCACCACGACGCCAACGTTTACGCCGAATAATGGCACGATTGCCCACAAAACTATCGTCAAGGGTAATAACTTGCCACTGGTGGCGGGTGATATTGCGGGCGCTGGGTTTTGGCTGGAATTGCGCTATGACCTGACGTTGGATAAGTGGGTGTTGATGAATCCGGCAACGGGTGTTGTGCCGCTGGTTGATCAAGTTCCGGTCGGCACGGTGAGTTATTTTTCCAGTGCCACAGCGCCCAGCGGCTGGTTAAAAGCCAATGGCGCGGCTATATCGCGTACAGCCTATGCAACTTTATTTTCGGCAATAGGCGTCACTTTTGGCGCGGGCGATGGCGCATCGACGTTTGGTCTGCCGGATTTACGCGGCGAGTTTATTCGTGGTTTTGACGATGCACGAGGTATTGATGCCGGTCGTTCATTAGGTTCTGCACAGGGAGATGCAATTCGAAATATAACCGGTTCGGTTGGCTCTTTAGTGATAGGCTCAAGAAATTCATTTACTGGTGGGTCAGGTGCTTTTGCTACAAGTAATTTCAATAATGGCGCTGCTGATAGCCAGGCAGGCAGTTATGGCGGTGCGACATCTTTTAGTTTTGATGCTTCTCGACAAGTACCTACGGCTCATGAAGCCCGCCCCCGTAACATTGCTTTATTAGCTTGCATTAAATATTGAGGATCGCATGGAAATTTATCATTTTAAGCCTGACAATGGCGAGTTTTTAGGTACTGGCATTGCCGATCTATCACCATTGGAAACGGAAATCTTTTTAATCCCCGCATATTCCACGCCATTAGCGCCGCCAGTTATTGGCGATCAGCAAGTGGCGGTTTTTAATGGTTCTGGGTGGGATGTGCTTGCCGATCATCGTGGCCAAGTTTATTTCCTGGCTGATGGCAGTCAACACCAGATTACGCAATTGGGGGTTGTCCCTCCCGTGGATGCGCTGACCTCCGCACCCGTCACGCAGGATCAATTACTGGCGGCTGTTGATGCTGAGCGCCATATCCGCTGGCGCGCTGGTTTTCCTGTGCAAATCGCTGGGGTGGTCAAATGGTTCCATTCCGACATCTTCAGTCTGGCTCAGCATCTAGGTCTGAAAGATAAAGCGCGGGATATTTTGGCCGCAGGCGGTTTGATGACGGATAACATCACCATTGCCGGTCAACCGGTACATTGGTCAACTATGGATGGTTCTCAGGTGGCCATTACCGTGCAGGTGGCGTTTGACTTGGTGGCCGGGGCGGCTTTACAGCAAGCGCTGGTGTTTCTTGCCAGCCAGGCGCATGAAGTGGCTATCAATGCAGCTGAAGATTTATCCGATTACGATGTGTTGGCCGGTTGGCCAGCCGTGTTCGGCGAGTAATTAAACGGTGCGGCCGCGACGGGTGTTGGAGCACACCTCGCGGCCACCTCCAGCAGAACAAGCTGCTTTCAGCCTTGGCACCGTGCCGTGTACACAGCGTGTCAAGCCTAGTTCAAAGTGGCTGTTTATGGAAATTGTTCGTTGTTTAAACTGTAATAAAAAATTGGCTGAAGCGGAGTTTATCCGCCTGTCTATCAAGTGCTCCCGCTGCGGCGCACTGAATCAACTGAAGGCCACAGAGCCTCTTAATCAAGAGGCTTGCAATGGCAAAACCAATAATTCCCTGGGTAGGCGGCAAACGCCGCCTGGCTAAAATCATTCTACCGATGTTTCCCGATCACAGTTGTTATGTTGAGCCCTTCGCGGGTGGTGCAGCGCTGTTTTTTATGAAGGACCGCGCAGAAGTTGAAGTGTTGAATGATATCAATGGCGATTTGGTGAATCTTTACAGGGTCGTTAAACACCATTTGGAGGAGTTTGTCAGGCAGTTTAAATGGGCTTTGGTGAGTCGGCAGATTTATGAGTGGCTTAAGCAAACGCCGGGTGAACCATTGACGGACATTCAGCGAGCGGCCAAGTTCTATTATCTTCAGAAAATGGCGTTTGGTGGCAAAGTATCCAACCAGACATTTGGCACGGCAACGACCAGTCCGCCAAGACTGAACTTGCTGCGTATTGAAGAAGAGCTGTCAGCAGCGCATCTGCGGTTATCACGCGTCTTCATTGAACATGTGACCTGGGATGATTGCATTCGTCGTTATGATCGCGAACACACATTATTTTATTTGGATCCGCCTTATTGGGGCACTGAAGGTTATGGTGTTGAATTTGGGCTGGAGCAGTACGATAAGATGGCTCAATTGGCGAGGTCTATCAAAGGCAAAATGATCGTGTCGGTGAATGATATTCCGGCAATGCGAGAGGTGTTTAGTGGCTTGGTTGTCGAGTCGACTGACATCGATTATACAGTCGGTGGTGGTGGTCGAAGAAAGCCCGCACGCGAGCTGATAATCAGGAACTTTTAAGCGTTTATTCCCCGTCCGGAATTCAAGCCAAATATGCGTTTATTCCCCGTCCGGAATTCAAACGCATTTTGTCCGGAATTCAAACGCGCTTTACTGTGGTGCGCGACTGCTGCCACAGATTGCTAATGCCCCACCAACGCTTCAGATTGTGAAACAAGGGCTCAATGCCCCAGCGCCGGGCATACAGCTCGACAATCGCCGTGGATGACAAGTCTGTTTCGGTGGCCAACAGCAGACGAGGCTTGGCCCAAGCGTGTTTCTTGTCGTCATAAAACTCGCACCACACGGCCATTACCGATCGAGCTTTCAGAAAACGCGCCAAAGCCAGCGTCGAACGTAATCGCAACTTTTGCGATTTGCCGTGCAGCGTTAATGCCATCTCGTGAGTGGGCAAGGCCGCGATAGCCTCGTCTGTCAGGCGTTGAACATAGGTGCGCGGTCGACCTCGCCCCGGCTTGCCGGTGGTTTCGGGCGGCAGGAACAGGGCCGTATCATTGCGCGCTTGGCAATGACCTGAACACCCCGGCTCAGCAAGGGCAAAACCAAGCGGGCGCGCATGAACCACGAATCACATAACAGCCGGGTCGGCACCGTCAGTACTGGAGCCAACACCCGCAACAAAGCTAGCGCAATGGTCAACTTGTTGCGATTACCGGTTTCCGGCACCATGCGCGACAAAATCGGCAACACCAGTTTGGCCTTGCCGTGACCCAGGACACTGACGCCCAGTGTGACCCAACATTGTGCTTGCACAAAGTCCGGGCGATTGGTCTTGTTGGCATGATCGTGGCGCACCGCGCTACCGGGCGCATCCGGTGAATAGCGCAATGCCAGTGTATCGTCGATCACCAGATTCAGAGTTTGCAGCGGCAACACCGACTGAACCAAGCTCAGCAGCGCCCGAACCAGCGGCACACTGCGCAGGCTGCCGCGTTCGATCAACTTGTAATAGGTCGTCCAATGGCAGCGGCGTGATATCGAACCGATGGCGCGGGTGACCCAGCTTTCCGGCGACAGCAGGCAGGCACAGAGCAATTCGATAAACGTCTTCCGCGAGCGGCGCGGCACTGCGGGCAGAGCAAGACGGTAATCCACTGGGATAAATAATGGCGACTACGCAGGGAAAAAGACATGACAGGCACCCAGAGCAAATAAATGCTCCATGGATCGGGTCAGAGGAGGCCGAAGCCTCCGTCTGCCCACAGAACCGTGCGTACGGGTCCGTACACGGCTCATCACGCAAGATAGACCCATTGATTCACGTCAAACCAGTGTGCGAGCTTTTGGTCGGACCGAATGGCTTGTCCTTTAACCTCGATAAACCACTTATTAGGGTAAGCCCTGGACACCGCCATGGTCTTCCAGCGCTTCCGATTGGTAAAGGCCACGGCTGCCGCTTTCGGTGATACGCCTCTGTTGATCAGTTTCCGGTAGAGAAACCGCCTTCGCTTTTGCTGGTCCACCAACCTCGCCCTCAGCCGCCGTCGGATATGCGCTTCTATCTTGCCCAATTGCGCAGGATATTGGCTTAGACTGTAATAGTTTGCCCAGCCTACATACCATAGGTTGATCGACTCGAGGGTTGTGTCCAGTCGCTTTTCGGTACCTCGTGGCGTTAGGGCTTTGACTTTCTCCATGGCGGTTTGCAGGGCTTTTCGCGCTATCGCGATCGTCCCGTTCACTACCGTAAAACCCAAAAACTTGACCTTCTCGGCTCTCGCCACTTGGCTTTTCTCCCGGTTCACCTTGAGCTTGAGCTTCCCTTCGATGAACTGACTGACCGTCCCCATCACGCGTTCCGCCGCTTTCTGCGACTTCACGAAGAGGTTGCAATCATCGGCGAACCTGCAGAATTCCAAGTCGCGCTTTTCCAGTTCTTTATCCCAGCAATTCTCATTTTAAAACCCTATCCGGAGTCAGGAATTGTGCCGTTAAGTCCTTTAAGCATAAACTGCATTAAATGATCCCAGTCATCGAATGGGAGATACTGGATTAAAGCGCGAAGATGTTCAAAAAAAGTCCGCCGTGAGGGTAGCAAGCCGCGCACGGCACGGAAATAGGAATCGACCCAATCCAGCGTGGTATGAAGCAAATAGGCGAGTAGCACCAGGGTGGCCATCAAATTCGCTAAATGGTGTTGACCGTGACCGAAGTTATG
>JAGXSU010000071.1 GCA_018333785.1 Methylomicrobium sp.
AAAAAGCCGATAATGCTGACATCGAACGGTATCTGTTTCTAACGCAATTGCGCACTGAAAATCAGCCTAAAACCAATCTTATTGCAAGCATAAAAGACGCCAACGAATTGGGTTTGTTCTATTGCGAAAATGATCATCAATGTAACAAGGCCTGGGAAATTGGCCGCAACTTCGTGCACTTCCATTCGACAACCGGTGCGGATATCGATAGCGATAAACTCATCATGAGCCGTCAGCCGTCCAAGGACACTGATTTGAGTTTGTCGCTATCCAAAATCGCAGTTAACGAGTCTGAATATCAACTGTTTCTTGATATTCGCTGCCGCGATTCTTCGTTAGGAAAAGAGCTGTGTAAGAGTGAGAGAGTCAACGAAATAAGATCGGCTTTCAGGCCTTATATCAACGATGCTTTATCGAGAATGACCGACCAGTAAAGTGCCTACGCCCTGGTCGGTAAGCAATTCCAGTAAAACCGCATGTTCCACTCTGCCGTCAATGATATGGACGCTGGAAACGCCTCCCTTTAACGCGTCAGTTGCACAACGCGTTTTTGGAATCATGCCAGCTGAAATGGTGCCGTCTGCAATCAGGTCGTTAACATCCTTGAGTGACAGGCCGGTCAGCAGATTACCTTCCTTATCCAAAATACCGGCGGTGTTGGTAAGCAATATCAGCTTTTCCGCTTGTAATACTTCGGCCACCTTGCCGGCAACCAGATCGGCATTAATGTTATAAGAGAAACCGTCGTCACCGACACCAATCGGTGCAATAACCGGGATAAAATCACTGCCGTTAAGCATGGATAACACGGAAGGATCGATGCTGCTCACTTCGCCTACATGGCCTAAATCGATAATCTCGGGCTCTAAAACTTCAGGCGTTAATTTTTTCATCGTGATTTTTTTCGCATGAATAAAATCGCCATCTTTTCCGGTCAGGCCAATCGCTTTACCGCCGTGACGATTGATCAGATTCACAATTTCTTTATTGACTAAACCACCCAACACCATTTCGACCACATCCATGGTCTCGCTGTCAGTGACGCGCATGCCGTCGACAAATTCGCTGGTTTTACCCAGGCGTTTAAGCAAATCACCAATTTGCGGGCCGCCTCCGTGAACAACAATGGGATTTAACCCAACCAGCTTCATTAAGACAATATCCCGGGCAAAACTGTTTTTCAATTCGTCATCGATCATGGCATTACCGCCGAATTTGACAACAATGGTTTTGTCTTTAAAACGTCTGATATAAGGCAGAGCTTCGATCAGTACGTGGGCGATTTGATGTGCTGTCTTTGATTTCATATTTTTTGCGAGTGCTAGCTTAAAAAGGCAATACTATATCGGGTTTAATCCGGGTCATCAGCATTTTGAATTCATTTTGGATGCGCTTTAAAGCATGCTGAGAGTCCGCTTCAAACCTCAACATCAATGAAGGCGTCGTATTGGATGCTCTAACCAATCCCCAGCCGTCAGTAAAATCAGCTCTGAATCCATCCACTTGCGTGATCTTGCAGCCTTTTAAATCGGCTTTGGCAATAAGCGCATTCATGAAGTTGACATTTTCGCCTTCAACCATGTGAACCATTAACTCCGGCGTATTGATGCTGTTGGGCACTTCAGCAAAAATTTGGGCGCTGGTACGCGTATCAGCAGCGATTATTTCCAGCATTCTGGCCGCGGAATACAAGGCATCGTCAAAACCGAACCAGCGGTCGTTAAAGAAAATATGTCCGCTCATTTCTCCTGCCAGTTTGGCACCTGTTTCTTTAAGCTTGGCCTTCATAAATGAATGCCCTGTTTTCCACATGAGTGGGCGACCGCCGTATTTGACAATCTGATCGGCCAAATGCTTCGAGCATTTGACATCGAAGATGATTTCAGAGCCCGGCTTTTTGGATAGAACGTCTTTAGCAAAAATCATCAATTGCCGGTCCGGCCAAATGATATTGCCATCCGAATCGACGATACCCAGACGGTCGCCATCGCCATCGAAGGCAATGCCCAAATCAGCCTCATGCTCTTTTACCGCTTTAATCAGGTCACGCAGGTTTTCAGGTTTGCTGGGGTCCGGATGATGATTGGGAAAGTTTCCGTCAATCTCACAAAATAACTCTATAACTTCACAGCCTAATGTTTTCAGCAGAACCGGGCCGATATCACCGGCGACACCGTTGCCGCAATCCAGTACAACTTTTAAGCCTCTCTCCAAATTAATATCTTCTGAAATAATACCGATATATTCAGAGACAAACATGCTGTTCTGATCAATTTCCCCGCGAGTATCGGTCTTGTAATCTTCCTCTTCCATGCGTTTCTTCAAGTCCTGAATGCGCTCTGCGGCCAAGGTGTCACCCTTAATGACCATTTTCAAGCCATTGTAGTCGGCTGGATTGTGGCTGCCGGTGACCATCACGCCTGAGCGGCCTTCGGTATGCTGAACAACAAAATATAAAAGAGGCGTAGGAGCCATGCCCAAATCAAGGACATCACAGCCTGTAGAGGCAAGACCTTTCGCCAGCTCTTCGGCAAAGGCCGGGCTGGAGTTGCGTCCGTCTCTGGCGATAACGGCGGTTTTACAGTCGTGATTTCTTATTTCTGTTCCCAGCGCCCGGCCAAGGTCATAAACGATGCTTTTAGTCAGTGTCTTGTCGACTATTCCGCGTATGTCATAGGCCCGGAAAATTTCATCCGGTACGCCGCGTTTAACAGGCGCGGGCGCAACAGTCTGTGGAATGGAAAATTCGTGGGACATTGCAATGGGTTTTTCTTTGGGTTTTGTCGCCAGTTTCTCTTTTTCAGGCTCGCTCACATCATCAAATGAGATTTCTTCAATGGCAAAGCTGGATTGCTCAAAAAAACCATCGATATCCAAATTGTCATCCTGCACCAAGGGCTCATCGTGGTGATCCATAACCCGTTTAAATTGAACCAGCGTTGAAATGATGATGCTCATTTCCGTCAGATATACAGGGTAATTGCCATGAGCATTACCCGTCATCAAATCTTTAACAGCCAACAATACGCTGCTTTGATCGTGCGAGAGCATATCCGACGTTTTTCTGTAACTGACAAAAAATGCCAATAAAATAAGCAAGCAGCAGGCAATCACGATACCAAAAATTAGTCCGGCTTCGCCCATTGAAGCGCCACCTTGATACCAAACTTCTATCAACCAGCCGGTATTGGCAACGTTAACGGTATTTTTATCTGCGTTTCCTTTTAGCGATTTATCGCCCGTACCGGCCAGTTCAAAATCCGCTTGTTTCAATAGAATTAACTGATCCTTGATAGGCGCAACCTTTAAGCTTTCATTCAAAAAGTCATAGCTCAAACTGGCCAGAATAATGCCGATGATGCGTCCGTCATTTACCACTTTTGCGGTCAAGGCCAGATGCCGGTTGGGGCCGGCATCACCTTGAACGGCGGGCATTTGGTGAGCGTTGACAGTCTCTCTGACCATATCAAGGTCAGCAAAGCCCATATGGGGAATTCGGCTGGCGTCCAATTCATCGACGCCAGGTCTTAGCAACCTGATAGCCAGAGCGCTTGGCAGTAAATTGGTCAGCTTGTTTTCAACGGCATGGATCAGGTCCGGGTTTTTGCTGTCGATTGCGCTGATCACCTCAGGATCTTGTGCCATCTTCAGAAGCACGCTGTTCAACTGGTCAATTTGCGCAGATATACCAAAAGCAGCGCCGGTGGCAATAGAAGCGGAGGAGGCTTCTTTGGCCTGGCTGATAAAAACGGATGACGCCCAAAATACGCCTCCGCCGGCCACTATGACCAGAATCACTGCGATTGCCGATAATGTCAAAAAGATGCGTTCCATCAATGTGCTCCCGAGTAATTATTCTCTACCGGTATGACCAAAGCCGCCGATGCCGCGCATACTTTGATCAAACGATTCAACGCGCTCAAATTCAGCTTGTACCACGGGCACAAATATCATCTGCGCTATTCTCTCGCCGATTTCTATTTGAAAAATGGTTTGCCCCCGGTTCCAGCAAGACACGTAAATTTGACCTTGATAATCGGAATCAATCAATCCGACTAAATTACCCAAAACGATACCGTGTTTGTGGCCCAGTCCAGACCTTGGTAAAATCATTGCCGCCAGATGTTTATCTTCAATATGAATGGCGATGCCGGTAGGAATAAGGCTTGTTTCACCTGGATTTAATGTGAGCGGTTCCATAAGACACGCTCTTAAATCGAGTCCTGCCGATCCTGAAGTGGCATAATCCGGTAATGGAATTTGCTTGCCTAGCCGGTCATCCAGAACTTTAAGTTGTATTTTTTTCATTCATTTTCTCTGCGATTAACATTATTAATTGTCTGGCCAGCTGGGTTTTTTCCGTCATTTCCAATTGTTTTTCCCCTCCCTTCCAGAAGACCTGCAGCGCATTTTGATCTCTGTCAAAACCGCCCTGGTCTTTGCCTACCCAATTAGCCGCAATCATATCAAGATTTTTTTTCGCCAATTTATCCTTTGCATACCGCTCCAGATCGTGTGTTTCTGCGGCAAATCCGACGGTAAACGGCCTTTTTTCTTGTAATGCCGCCACGTCGGCAAGAATATCCCGGGTCTTAAATAACTCAAGAATCAGCGTGTTTTCGTTTTTTTTAATTTTTTCCGGCTGATTAACATTCGGACTGTAATCAGCCACTGCCGCTGCACCTATATAAATATCGCTGCCGGGCGCTAGGCCAATAACGGCTTCATGCATTTGTGCAGCCGATTCGACAAGGATGATCCGGCAATTGATAGGTGGCGGCAAAGCAACTGGGCCGCTGACCAATATAACGGTTGCGCCCGCTTCGATCGCGGCCTCTGCAAGTGCATAGCCCATTTTGCCTGAGCTTCGATTGGTGATGAAGCGGACCGGGTCAATTGGTTCGCGAGTCGGACCCGCGCTGATCAGCACTTTTTTACCGGATAGTTCCTCTTCGTCACAGCTGAAAAACCGTGAAAGCGTCTCGCAGATGACATCCGGCTCGGCCATGCGACCGTATCCGATTTCCCCGCAGGCTTGCTCACCAGATGCCGGGCCAATGAATCTGAAGCCATCCCGGTTAAGGCGCGCCACATTCTCTTGGGTCACTGCTTTATTCCACATTGCCTGATTCATTGCCGGAGCCACAAAAACAGGGCAAGTCGCGGCTAAAACAAGCGTTGATACCAAATCATCAGACAAGCCATGGCTGAATTTGGCGATGCAATTGGCTGTCGCCGGTGCAACGAGCACACAGTCCGCCCAGCGCGCCAGGCTGATGTGCCCCATCACATGCTCCTGATCTTCATCAAGCAAGCGGGTGCCGACAGGATGGCCTGATAAGGCCTGAAAAGTCAGCGGACTGATAAATGCTTGGGCGGACGCTGTCATAACGACACGCACGTCAAAGGCCTGTTTCCGTAACAACCGAACCAGTTCCGCTGCTTTATAGGCCGCAATGCCGCCTGATACGGCGACTAAAATATGCTTGCTAATAATTGTTCGCTCAACTTTTAAATATCAAACAGTTTTCAATTAACCCGCTTTCACAGTCAAAAAACCAACTGGGCATTATGGCAAGTATAGCTAATTTCTCCTATCCTTAAATTTTAGGTCTGATGGAGTGGCTCCATGACAATCAAGGACTGGCCTGCAGATGAGCGGCCAAGAGAAAAGTTACTGCAAAAAGGCTCCGGTTCTTTGACCGATGCTGAGTTACTGGCAATTTTTCTGCGCACAGGCACGCCCGGTCAAACCGCTGTTGATCTGGCTCGCACCTTACTTATCGAATTCGGTTCGCTTCGCGCGTTGTTAGACGCCAGTCAGCAGCGCTTTTGTCAAAGTAATGGGCTGGGTCCGGCAAAATATGCACAAATGCAAGCCGTCCTGGAAATGGCGAGGCGCCATTTCCATGAGATCCTTCAGCGGGGTGACGCCTTGACCAGTCCGGAAATCACCCGGGCCTACCTTAGCGCCCAATTAAGAGGATACAGCTATGAGGTTTTTGCCTGTTTATTTCTTGATAACCAACACCGGGTGATCAAGCTTGAAGAATTGTTCCGGGGCACGATTGACAGCGCCGCCGTTTATCCACGGGAAGTCGTCAAGCGAACGCTGCATCATAATGCGGCCGCAGTCATTTTTGCGCATAACCACCCGTCCGGAATTAACGAACCCAGTCAGGCGGATAAACAAATCACCGATAAACTCAAACAAGCCTTATCGCTGTTTGATATTCGCGTGCTGGATCATTTTATTGTCGGTGAAGGCTCGCCTTATTCATTTGCCGAGCACGGATTGTTGTAAATCCCAGAAAAAAACTAACATCAAGCGCGCGTCAGCTGCGCCTCAGCTTCATGATATTTTTCAGCAGTCCGCTGAATCACATCCTCGGGCAAATGAGGTGCAGGAGGTTTTTTATCCCATGCCAGCGTTTCAAGATAATCCCGTACATATTGCTTGTCAAAACTGGGCGGGCTGATGCCTACCCGGTATTGATCGGCCGGCCAGAACCTTGAAGAGTCGGGTGTTAAAACCTCATCGATCAGATGCAACGCGCCGCGCTCATCCAAGCCAAACTCAAATTTGGTATCGGCAATAATAATGCCTCGTTCTAGGGCATAAGCGGCCGCTTCTTTATAAAGGGTCAAACTGGCCTGACGAACCTGCTCCGCCATTGACTCGCCGAGTAACGCGACGGTCTGGGCAAACGAAATATTTTCATCATGATCACCCACGGCGGCTTTTGACGAGGGTGTAAAAATGGGCTCAGGCAATTGCTGGGCCTGCTGCAGGCCTTCAGGTAACTGAATGTCGCAAATAGCTCCGGAGGCCTGATAATCTTTCCAGCCTGAACCTATGATGTAGCCGCGGACAATGGCTTCAACCGGTAACGGTTTCAGTTTTTTGACGACAATGCCGCGTCCTTCAATTTGTGCTCTCTCGGCCGCATCAGGAACAGCCTCGGCCAAAGTCATGCCGGACAGGTGATTGGGTAAGACGTGCGCCATTTTTCCGAACCAAAAATTGGACACATGCGATAACACCAGGCCTTTACCAGGGATAGGGTCAGGGAGTATCACATCAAAAGCCGATAAGCGGTCCGTTGTGACAATCAGCATGTGCTGGTCATCAATATCGTAAATATCACGCACCTTGCCGCGAGCGAGCAGCTTAAGATTTGATAGAGATGATTCGAATAGAACCGACGGCGCGCTCATAATGCCTCACTTGAAATAAAAATTAATGGCATAATTCTAACATCGTTTTGTTCCGTGAGTTTCATATCCATGAGTTGGTTAGGTAAAATCTTTGGCGGTGCATTTGGCTTTCTGATGGGCGGCCCGCTGGGTGCGATTTTAGGCGCCTCTTTGGGGCATCAATTCGATGTTGGCATGCATCATTCGGTGACTGACGAGTCCCTGGGGCCGGGTGATGCGCATCGGGTACAGATGGCGTTTTTTACCGCCACATTTTCTGTCATGGGGCATATCGCAAAAGCCGATGGCCGGGTTTCCGAAGCGGAAATCAACATGGCCAAGCAGATCATGACACAACTGTCTTTATCAGAGGCCATGAGGACAACGGCGATTAATTTGTTTCAGCAAGGGAAAAATAATGATTTTCCTTTGGATGACGTGCTGGATCAGTTTCGCCGGGAATGCCACCGTCGCACGAATTTGATCAGGATGTTTTTGGAAATTCAATTGCAGTCAGCATTGGCCGACGGACAATTGCATGCCATAGAGGACCAGCTTCTGTTGCATATTTGTCAACGGCTGGGTATTTCTCGTTTTGAATACGAGCGCATCAAATTGCAAGTCAATGCACAGCAACGGTTTTATTCTCATCATCAGCAAAGTCAGCATCCGGTCAAAAAACAAAACAATCTCAGTGATGCTTATGCCATTTTAGGTCTGACTTCTGACGCTTCGGACAGCGATATCAAAAAAGCCTATCGCCGCTTAATCAGTCAGCATCACCCGGATAAACTCGTTGCTAAAGGATTGCCTGAAGAAATGATGACCTTGGCCAAAGAAAAAACCCAGCGTATCCGCAAAGCGTATGAAACCATCACGGAAGCTCGAAAATTAGGACGATAAAGCTTTCGCAAACCATTCATGCCATCCGGACATCACAAAAATAAGTGAGACAAAAACAGGGGTAACAGGCAAATGCCGTAGACCTATCCATGGGGGGTTGACACAAGCATCCCGGTTGCCAATTCCCCGCAAATCTTACGCCCCTTCTTTATCATCACACTGGGAATTGCTGGCAATATGTAGGGCTGTAGGGCGGTTTCGCGATAGCAAACCGCCACAGGCCGCAAAGTTATGGTGGATTGCCTATCGGCGAATCCACCCTACAAATCTGGTCCGCCTTACCACGTTATCGTAAACAATGCCATCCGGACATCAGAAAAATACGTGATCAGTACAGCCGGTTAAGATCATCTTCTTCCTGTAAATTCATTTCTGAACCACCCGCCAGACTTTCTGCGCCCAGCTTGATCATCAGTCTTACTTCATTTCTTGAATCTGCAGAATTGAGCGCATCTTCGTAACTGATCTTGCCTGCCACATAGAGATCGTAGAGGGCCTGGTCGAAAGTTTGCATCCCTTGCTCTCGCGATGTTTTCATCAATTCTTTAAGCTTGTGTACTTCACCTTTCCGGATATAGTCAGATACCAGCGGCGTGTTGATCAGTATTTCAATCGCAGGATAACGGCCTTTGCCATCCGCGCGCGCAATCAATTGCTGGGCAACAATGCCGCGAAGATTCATAGACAAATCCATAAATAACTGTCCATGCATTTCATCGGGGAAAAAATGCAGAATACGGTCAATGGCCTGATTGGCATTGTTCGCATGTAGCGTGGTTAAACACAGATGCCCTGTTTCGGCAAAAGTAATAGCTTGCTGCATGGTTTCGCGGGTCCTGACCTCACCGATTAAAATGACATCCGGCGCCTGCCGCAGCGTATTTTTTAAAGCGACCTCATACGATTCGGTATCCATGCCCACTTCGCGCTGCGTGACAATGCAGCCCAGATGCGGGTGCATGAACTCAAGCGGATCTTCAATAGTGATAATGTGCCCCGAGGTGTTCTGATTGCGGTATTTGATCAGTGAAGCGAGGGAGCTTGATTTACCGGTTCCTGTTCCGCCAACAAAAAGAACCAGTCCCCGTTTATTCATCACCAATGTTTTAAGTACCGGCGGTAAATTCAAGTCTTCAGCATCAGGTATATGCGTTTCTATGCGTCTTAATACCATGCCCGGCGTATCGCGCTGAGTATAGGCGCTGACCCTGAAACGGCCTAAATCAGTGTAACTGATCGCAAACTGGCATTCCTTGGTGTTTTCAAATTCATCTTTTTGCCGCTGATTCATGATGCCGGTGACGATAGCTTCAGCTTGCTGGGTATTCAATTTGGATTTAGACAACTCAATTAATTTGCCATCGACTTTTATGGTCGGTGGCCGTCCGGTTGTAATAAACAAGTCGGACGCTTTTTGCTGAACCATGATTTCCAGTAAAGGTTTAAAGTCCATGTCTATTACCTCAGCGGAACATGTCTTTGTTGACCGATTTAGTCATCGCAGCTTTAGCAGTCACCAGCCCTTTGTCGACCATTTCTTTTAAATTTTGATCCAGGGTTTGCATGCCTTCTTTCCTGCCGGTCTGAATGGCTGAATACATTTGAGCCACTTTGGCTTCACGAATCAGGTTACGGATTGCCGGTGTTCCGACCATGATCTCATGTGCAGCGATACGTCCGCCGCCCACTTTTTTGAGCAGCGTTTGAGAAATAACCGCCTGCAAGGATTCTGACAACATTGACCGTATCATGTCTTTTTCTGCCGCCGGAAAAACATCGATAATCCGGTCGATGGTTTTCGCCGCCGATGTCGTATGCAGGGTGCCAAATACCAAGTGACCAGTTTCCGCTGCAGTCAGCGCCAGCCGGATCGTTTCAAGGTCGCGCATTTCGCCTACCAGAATAATATCCGGATCTTCCCGCAAGGCAGAACGCAAGGCTTCGGTAAAGCCAAGGGTGTCTCTATGAACTTCCCGCTGGTTAATCAAGCATTTCTGGCTTTCATGAACAAACTCGATAGGATCCTCTACCGTCAAGATATGGGCGTAATCATTGGTATTGATATGATTGATCATCGCCGCCAGCGTTGTCGATTTGCCGGAACCAGTAGGGCCAGTGACTAATACCAGCCCTCTGGGCTTTTTGGTCACTTCTTCAAAGAATTTGGGGGCATTGAGATCTTCCAAAGAGAGTACTTTGGAAGGAATCGTTCTGAATACAGCGGCAGCGCCCCGGTCCTGATTAAATGCGTTTACTCGAAAACGCGCTACGCCCGGTAATGCGAAAGAGAAATCGGTTTCCAGAAATTCTTCATAATCCCGCCGCTGCTTATCATTCATGATGTCATAAATAAGCGCGTGTACCTCCTTGTGATCCAGCGCGGGAATGTTGATGCGCCTGATGTCTCCATCAACCCGGATCATAGGCGGCAAACCGGCCGACAAATGTAAATCCGATGCGTTATTTTTAACCGAAAAAGCCAAAAGTTCAGCAATATCCATAAAATCCTCTGGAACTAGCCTTGTGTTGAAAATTAAACAGGTTTAAGCCTAGACTAAGTCTTTGATTTTTTGAAGCGGTATTGTGTAATACCCCTCCTTTTCATAAAACCAGTCCACCATGATAGTGATTGCCGATCAATTAAGTCAGATAAAATCCCGGATAAGCGCGGCTGAATCAAAATATCACAGGCTGCCGGGCTCCGTTCAACTGCTGGCCGTCAGTAAAACCAAAAGTGCATCCACCATCGCACAGGCTTATAAAGCCGGACAGCGGCAATTTGGCGAAAGTTATCTTCAGGAGGCACTGGCAAAGCAACAAGCCTTGAGCGCTTTCAATATAATCTGGCATTTTATCGGGCCGATCCAATCGAATAAAACCAAACAAATTGCCAGTCATTTTGATTGGGTGCACAGCGTCGACCGATTAAAAATCGCACACCGCTTGAGCGAGCAGCGCTCGCCGGATTTACCGCCCTTAAATATTTGCCTGCAAGTTAACATCAGCCATGAAAACACCAAGTCAGGCATTGATTTACAGGAACTCCCCGAGTTTATTGATGAGGCTTTAAGCCTGCCGAATATTGTCGTCAGAGGCGTGATGGCGATACCCGCGCCGGAAACTGAATTTGCACGTCAATGTCTCCCCTATCGCTCACTTTATGAAGCAGTCAAGGCGTTAAATTTACCCCAGCTGGATACCTTCTCTTTTGGCATGAGCGATGATTTGGAAGCGGCTATCAAAGAAGGTTCAACCATCGTGAGAATCGGAACGGCGTTGTTCGGCGAGCGCAATTAACTGTCTGTTCCGAATTATAATCAGGCTTAAGATTAATTCTCATCCTTTTTTTTACCCATTGATACGGTGTATTGCTTGACGTCCTCAACAGCCGCAATAATCTCTTTTCTGTTTTTGTTGATGTAATAGCCGCTGACAATACCCATGCCGAACAGCAAAATAGGGTATTTGGCCATTTTCAAAATAACGGTAGCGCCAATTTTTGTCCCTACCGCGACGACGCTTAACTTGGCTAAAGGATGGATATCTTTGCCTGATTCAGCATTGTCTTCATCATCGTCTTTTTCCAAACTTGAATCGTTCATGCTCATAAATCTCCTCAAAAATAATGATTGCTGATAGTAGTGTAAGTTTTATTATCCGGCAATTTTTCTTGTCAAACGAAATCAGTGTTTGACATATTGAGACAACCGGTCGTATTATTTTCCCATGGCTGAAAAAAATCAAAAGCAGATCAATCGTGAAAACTTGTTGAGCCAAGGCGTTGCCTTGCTGATGGCTCAAGGTTATCACGGCACGGGATTGAAGGAGATTTTGGACGCCGTCAATATTCCGAAAGGATCTTTTTATAATTATTTCGGCAGCAAGGAAAACTTTGGTGCTGAAGTGATTCAGCATTATATCGAACCTTTCATCCAGGAGCTTTCCGGGCACTTGAAGAACCATGACGGAAACGCGCTGGGTGCACTCAAACGCTATTATGCCGAACTCATAGAGGGTGCTGAAAAAGCGGAATTTAAAGGCGGGTGCCTGTTAGGCAATTTAATGGGCGAAATCAGCGACACCAGTCCGCTCTGCCAGTCATCATTACAGGTTGCGGTCAAACGCTACCGTGATCTTTTACGGACAGCTCTGCAGCAGGCCCAAGAACAAGGGACCATCAGAACCGATAAATCAGCGGAAGATATGGCCAATTTGCTGGTTGACAGTTGGCAAGGCGCGTTACTGAGGATGAAAATTGAAAAATCATCCAGCCCTTTAAAATATTGCATAGACAATTTACTCAACGACTTATTCATGCCCTGATTTTTTTAACCCAAAATAAGACGACCAGTCATTTAAAATGAGGACAACACCATGCCCAAATACATCATCGAAAGAGACATACCCAATGCAGGTTCTTTATCAGCCGAACAATTACAACAGATTTCTCAAAAATCATGCACTGTTCTCCAGAACATGGGGCCGCATATTCAATGGCTTGAGAGTTATGTGACGGACAATAAAATTTACTGCATTTATATCGCGCCCGATGAATCAGCCATCCGCGAGCACGCAGGACAGGGCGAATTTCCTGTTAACCGAATTTCCCAAATCAAAACCATCATCGATCCCACCACCAGCGAATAATTCAGTTAACACTGAGAGGAGCCTTCAACGTTTAAGCAACTACTGAATGCCAAACGGGCCCTGGGTCTTTGGCGCCGCATGAACAATAACAAGAAGAGTGCATACACCATGAAAACAGAAATGATTAAACCCGCACAACCGCTACGAAACTTTTTAAAAGTCAGTTTTTTTGCCGTATCGACAATAGCATTATCCGGCCTGGGCTCATTTTCGGTGCAAGCCGATGAAACCTGTATGTCGCCTTATATGGCCAAAATTGTAGGCCAGGAAGATTTCGTTTATGTCTGGACATTAGGCATGGAAGGGGTTGGCGATGAACAGGACAAATTGGTCACAGTTGACGTCAATCCCAAATCGGCCAGCTACGGAAAAGTCATCAATAGCTTGTCGGTCGGTGGACGCAATGAAGCGCATCACTCCGGCTTTACCGATGACCGCCACTATTTATGGGCAGGCGGCCTGGATACCAACAAGATTTTCATTTTCGATGTGCATACCAATCCAGCCAAACCCAAGCTGACGAAAGTCATTACCGACTTTGTCGCCAAAAGCGGGGGTGTCGTGGGTCCTCACACAACCTATGCGTTGCCGGGCCGGATGATGATCACCGGGTTATCCAACAACAAAGATCATGGCGGACGCACCGCATTGGTTGAATACACCAATGAAGGTGAATACGTATCGACTTACTGGACGCCTACTGACAGTAACCTGCAAGGCGCGGTTAAAACCGGAAATTATGCCGACGGTTACGGCTACGATGTGCGTGTTTTGCCCCGGCGTAACCTGATGCTGACCTCTTCGTTTACCGGTTGGTCGAATTACATGATGGATTTCGGCAAAATGCTCAATGATCAGGAAGCCATGAAGCGCTTCGGAAATACAGTTGTGCAGTGGGATCTTCATGCCCGTAAACCAAAAAAAGTGCTTGATGTGCCCGGCGCGCCTCTGGAAATAAGGTGTGCATGGGGAGCCAATAATAATTATTGCTTCACCAGCACCGCACTCACTTCAAAAATCTGGCTGATATACGAAGATAAAGAAGGCGCATGGCAAGCCAAAGCCGTTGCCGATATCGGTGAGCCCAGCAAGATTCCGTTGCCTGTCGATATTTCCATCTCCAGTGATGACAAAATGCTGTGGGTCAACACCTTCATGGACGGCAAAACCCGCGGTTTCGATATTTCCGACCCGTTTAATCCCAAGCAAATATACGAACAAAAAATCGGCGCACAGGTCAATATGGTTTCCTCCAGCTGGGATGGCAAACGGCTTTATTACACCTCTTCGTTATTGGCCAATTGGGATAAAAAAGGCACTGACAATGAGCAGTTCTTCAAACTGTATCATTGGGACGGCAAGGAATTGAAACAGCAATTTGCTATTGATTTCATCAAGGAAAAACTGGGCCGGGCGCATCAAATGCGGTTTGGTGCATACTCTTTGTATGCCTCAAATTTACCTGCTCAACAATCGGTACTGGCTAAACATCCATGAGGTAATTCCTCACTTGTCCTGATAAGAACCTGTTGGTAAAACAGGTTCTTACAGCACTTCCCAGTTTGAACTTTTAGGTGGTTTCCTGATTAGCAAGATGTTTCAGCTAAATCCATAAGCGCCCGTCATGCCCGTCGGGAAACGGGCATCCAAAGCCATGGATGGTAAGCTTCGGGCTATCCATGTGACCTGGATTCCGGCAATCCCTGCCGGAATGACGCGTCCGAATAGATATCTGAAACATTTTTATAATCAGGTGTGGTTTTGAGGGTTGGCGTAAGCCCCCCCTTTTTTTTATCGTCAAACAGGGAATTGCTGGGTTCTTAATCGCCGTTTGCACTAAATTCCGGAATTTACCTATGAAAATGTCAAGATTGATGGTGATAATGTTGCTGATGGCGGGTGTGTCAGTAGCGTATGCCGATAACGGCGCGCAAACCCTGGCACCTGGCTACGGCGCCCTGGAGTTTTCCCCGCCCTCTGTTGGCAGTTACAGTCTTCCGGCAATCGGCACTGCAGACGATGGTAACGTTTTGACCAGTGAAGGCAAGCCCATAAAACTGCACCGTTTGATGGGCGATAAGCCGGTTCTGCTCAGTTTCATTTATTCCACCTGCAGCGATGTTAACGGCTGTCCGTTAGCGACAGCGGTATTTCATAAAATCAAAAACCGGTTGCAAAAAGACCCGGAACTGGCCGCGCGCGTCCGGCTTGTGACTCTCAGTTTCGATCCCGGCCATGACACGCCCGATAAAATGCGGCAATACAGCGAGGGACTTAGCGGTAACGGTGTGGACTGGCATTTTTTGACGACGGCATCCGAGCAAGAACTGCAACCCCTATTGTCCAGCTATAAACAAAACATTCAGAAAGTCTATGATGAAAAAGGCCAATTCACGGGGACTTATTCGCATATTCTGCGTGTTTATCTGATCGATACCGATAAACACATTCGCAATATTTACAGCACTTCTTTTCTTCATCCTGACACCTTGATCAATGACATCAAAACCTTGATAAATAAAGGCGAATCATCCCCCAGTGCAGAAGTTTCGAGTCCGCTTAATCCCTATAGACCGGGTGACTCTAAAACAAGCTATGAAAAAACCGGTTACGTCACGCAAAGCATTGCTCTCAGTCACAGGACGGGTAAATCAGCGGATTTGATGAAGCTGATTCGCAAGCCTCCGCTGGGATTGCCTGCTATGCCGCAACCGGCTGAAAATAAAGTGACCCATGAAAAAATTCAGTTAGGCAGGAAGCTGTTTTATGACCGCCGCCTGTCGCTCAATAATACGTTTTCGTGCGCGATGTGCCATATTCCCGAACAAGGATTCACCAGCAACGAAATGGCTACGGCGGTAGGTATCGAAGGCCGAAGCGTTAAACGCAATAGTCCGGCGCTCTATAACGCAGGCTATTCCGCCGTATTATTTCATGATGGCCGCGAGTCAACGCTTGAACAGCAAGTGTGGGGGCCGTTGTTAGCTCACAATGAAATGGCCAACCCGTCTGTCGGCTATGTCATCGACAAGCTTAAAATCACCGATGATTACGCGGAACAATTCGCCAAAATTTTTGGCAAAGGAGCCAGCATGGAAACATTAGGCATGGCTTTGGCCAGTTATGAGCGAGCACTCATTTCCGGCAATTCGCCTTTCGATCGATGGCATTTCGGCAAGGAAAAGCGCGCCTTGTCTGAGGCCGAACAACGCGGATATACGTTGTTCACCGGTAAAGCCCAATGTTCAGCCTGCCACACTATTGGCCCACATGACGCCTTATTAACCGATAATACCTTTCATAATACCGGTATCGGTTACCTCGAAGCGATGGGCACACCCGATGCGAAAAGAAAAATCCAGGTGGCACCCGGTATTTTCGTAGACGTGGATACGGATCTGATTGCACAGGTTTCGGAAGTAAAAGCCCATGACCTGGGTCGTTATGAAGTGACTCAAAATCCGCAAGACCGCTGGAAATACAAAACACCGATCTTGCGCAATGTCGGTTTGACGGCGCCTTATATGCATAACGGTTCATTGGCCACGCTTAAAGCAGTGGTAGAGTTTTACAATCGTGGTGGTGTCGCTAATGAAAATCTGGATCCATTGATACAGCCATTAAATTTAAGTGATCAGGATATCAATGATTTGGTTTCATTTTTAACATCATTGACAGGTGACAATGTCGATGAATTGGTTGCCGACGCATTTGATGCGCCGGTCGGTGATGCTGATTGAGGGGTCGGTGTGATCAAGCCAGGATCAACAGCGACGAAATGAGGTGAGCATAGATATCAAGCAATGCAGCAAGCGAGTTTTGATAAACAGCGTTGAGTGTATTCACCGGTTGCTGCATCAATAATTCAGATACCTGTAACAGGTTGGTATAAGTGTTGATCAGGTAGGTTTCGACTTGCCCCGCAAATAAACTTAAATGGCTTTGACTTTGAGCCATTAGACCATTGAGTTGTGCCAGTAAGGGCTCGATCAAGCTGACAGAAAACGCTTCCGGATCGGCATAGAAGGCGGTCCAAAAAGCTTTGGATTGAGCATTCAAGTCAATTAACCCGGTCTCAATCTGCTGATAGGAAGCCGCTAATTTTGGTAATACTTCCTGATACCTGGATGTCCCGTTTTCAATAGCGATTCGATACCATTCATTCAGTGTTTCGCCAGGGTGCTCATAAACCTGACTGGCCTCGGCTGAAATAAAGCGGTGTGTCTCTAGCAACACATCCTTGAGCTCACCATAAACGGTTGCGGTCTGTTGTTTAACGTGGACAAGTAACTGGGCGGTAGGTTTATAAAGCTTGTTTTCTAAATCAAGCGGTTGAATTGATAAAAAATCAGGATTATCAAAAATAGACACGGTGTACCCCCATCCAGGACATAACGGAATGTTTGAAAAAAGATGCGGCCGGAGAGGCCGCATTGAGAGGAAGGATTTCAACTCTGTTCTCGTGAAGAGTGCATACAAGAGTCGAAGCGCAGTCTAACGGCAACGCTAATAACTGAAAATGTGGCATTTTGCCGCGCGACATTTAGCCGCCTTCAACGGTATGAATTTTGCCCTAATAAATTATTTTGTCAAAAAATACTGACGCGACTTTGTATTGAATTGACGCTATCCGTTTGAAATCAAGCGCTAAATAAATCGAAATACTGCTTCGAATGCACGTTCGCTTCAAAATTGAAACCAGTGCAATTGACACACTTTATAGTGAAATGCCTGGTTTTTGCGTTGCTGAAGACTTAAGCGTCTTGAAACGAGTACGCAAATGAGCCGCATGAAATAGCGTCTGTTTTGCAGCAGCAATTTCCAGTTTGATGATATAAAGGCGTACGCCTGCTCTCAAAGCCCAATTAAAAGTTCAAATTGGGAATTGCTGATTTTGCAGGGGCCTGTTGATCTGCCCATCGTTCAGAATAAATCTACCCCTGAAATTTCAACTTCATTTTTTATTGCAGATTGGCTGTGTATGTTGGCTTGTGTTTCAGACAGTAGCAGTGTCAATCGTTCGATACGA
>JAGXSU010000072.1 GCA_018333785.1 Methylomicrobium sp.
TTCTACCACAAAACGAGCCAGACTGTTTTCATCCAACCAACCCTCGCAGTTTCCTGGCACGTTGATAGGCTCGTTTCGGTTAATGTTGATAAAATGATTGCTGATGGGCTTTCTACCTTTTTCGTAATTGTTAATCCCTACAGTATTCTAACCCAATAAAAGGGAATAGCAGAAAGACCGACAGACTCCTAGGTGAGTGTTCATATCCTGCCAGGAATACAGTAATCATTATTGAAGACGATAAAGATTCAGCTTTATCTGCTTATCATGCGCTCAAAGAAACCTATGATATTGATGTCGCCTATGACGGTTTATCGGGTTATGCGCTTTGGCAAAAAAAGCAACACGATCTGGTTTTATTGGATTTGATGTTGCCTAAATTATCAGGCGAACAGACACTTAACCAAATGATGGCGATCAATAAGAACCAATCAGTGATCATTGTCACGGCTTTAGACAAACCCAATGTTCAAAACAAAGTGTTATTGAATGGTGCCAGTGAATACCTTTGCAAACCCTTTTCTTTGGATGATCTCAAAACACTGTGTCAAACCCTTTTAAATAAATCAAAACTGCTGCATCAGGCACACTATTTAGACTCCAGGTTAAACGTCGTCAGAAATCTGATTTGGCTATTGGATTATTCCCTTAGGCATAATGAAACCGTCAGGGTCAAAGAGATCATGACCACGCTCAAGGGTATTTTGCCTAATAATCTGACAGAAGACGAAAAAATCAGTCTGCTTACAACGGAAGTTTAACGGTAAACAGAGTGCCTTCATTGAGTTGAGAGCTGACATGAATGGTCCCGCCTAACAGCTCAGTAAAGCGCTTGGTGATAGAAAGCCCCAAACCATGACCGCCGTGCTCACGCGTTAGAGTCATGTCAGCCTGCCAGAAGGGTTCGTATATTTGGTTTTGGTATTTAGCCGGGATGCCGCAGCCTGTATCACGCACCTGAATGATTAAATCTGCCTCATCTTGTCGCCAACTTAAACTAATGTCGCCATCAGCGGTAAACTTACAGGCATTGCTCAACAAATTGTTAACGATATGCCTTAATACTTCGGCATCGGCAATAATCACTTGATGTTCACCTGCCAGCGATAAGCGGTTACGGTTGTCGGCAAGCGCTGGTTCAAGTTTATCGGCACATTCTTGCATTAACAGTTTGATGTCGAACGGTTCCAAAGTCAGTTCAACCTTATTGGCCTCCAGTTTGCCGTGGATCAGTACTTTGTTGATCAACTCGTTCAAATCGTGGGTGCGGACCAACGCATTGGCATGAAAAGAGCGGCATAAATCGAACTCCGGTGTTTTCGGTAAAGCATCCCGAATCAATTCCAAATAGGTGCCTATGCTGTGTAAAGGTGTTTTCATTTCATGGGAGACCAAGGTCATAATTTGATTTTTGTAGTTATTGGCCGCACGGCTACTATCCAAGGCTATCTTCAACTCACTGGTGCGATCCGCTACCAATTGCTCAAGGACCTGTTCGTTACGCTCAATAATGGTCAGCATGTCATTAAAATCGGAGCTCATCCGCTGAATATCGGGTGCTCCGGAAAAGTCGACCCGATGCCCCCTCTGTCCTTGGCTCACATTTTTTAACACAGTGACTATTTCAAGTAATGGTGCGGTAAAGACGCCTGAATAACGCCTTACCATCAAGAATAAAAACACCAACACCACCAAGACAATGAGTCCTGAAACAAATAAAATGCGCCGCATGAAAGCATCGAGGTCATGCTTCGATATCACCAGTTCAACGTAACCCAAATAGTCTTCATTTTGATACAGCGGGGCATAAAAACACCACAAGCTAGCATAATCGAGAACATAGGGCTGGATGACGGGTGACTCGGTCGGATGACATTCAAAGAGTTGCTGGTTGGATGCAACTAATAACGTGTGTGGGCTTTCAAATACGGAGGCTTTTAAAACATTCCTGTCAGCGGTAAAGGTTTGAATGATATCTTCTGAAACGATGGTGGAGTGCAGAATGACGCCGTATTTGATGGAGTGCGCAAAAGTGTGAGTGTATTCTTTCCAATATTGGCGAGTGTAGGCACTGGTATATTGATGTGCCGCCAAATATAACGACATGACGATCAATAGGCCCGCCAGTGCAACTGAGGCAAGCACCATTAAATCGTAACGTTGTCGAAAGTCAAAACGGTTCAGAGCTTCGGATAACCGGTTCATTCCAGTACTATCGAAAAGGAGCTCAGCGTGGTCGAATCAAACTGTATGTCGAGATGCTGAGCGACTCGTTGATTTAAAGAAACATCGACTGTTTTAACTGTTTCGTAAGTCGTCGACGGCTTATTGATCATGTCGCCCAATTGCTGACCCAAGGCGACCATATTAGGATAAAAGGCCATCATCACGCCATATTCCAGATGCGATAAATTAGTGGATAACAGCATGATATTTTTTCTCCAGGCAATTTTGGAGGCTTCGTAGAGGATATCCTTGGGTATATCGGCAGGGATCAGGATCGCATCTTCCGGCTTGGCTTCCTGTTCGAGTAATTGCCCCAATATACGCATAGTGGCCAACAGGTCGGCGCCCTCCCGGAGCACCAGCAACGGTTTTGAAACGGCTTCAGAGAGGGCGCTTTTCAGGAAGCGAGGCGTCTTGTTTTCGACGATAAAGACGCGTTTGATGCCGGGTGTCAGGCGCCGCATGAGTGAAACCACTACCTGGCTATCAAGTGACAGGCTCACACCCTGATAATCGGTTGCGTTAAAATAGATCAAACCGGCTAAGGCTTGTCTTCGATAGGGGCTTTGGTTGATTAAGTCAATGGCTTGATTGCCCAGCGCAATGATGTTGTCAGGACTGTGATGATCAAGGGTTGATTGTAAATCAGCAAAGCGAGCTGCTTCCGGAATTGCGATAACGGTCAGTTGGTTTACTTTGGTTTTGATCCCTTTAATCGTTGAGGCATAAATGGCATCAAAGGGGGTGTTAACAGCCGGATAAAGCACTAAAACCTGCCGTTCTTTGGCAAAAGCATTGCTAAAGATTAGCATAGGCACCAGGAGCAACAATAATTTAGAGATCCTTGTGTTCATTGATTTGTTTCAGGCTCTTTAGCTCCCGGATAAAAGGCCTTGGATCGACACCGGAAAGTAATTTTTTGCGCCAATATTTGGGCGAGTCAGCGCCTTCTTTCCATAGTAGGATGGCTTGAATGGTTTTTCTGCAAATATCAGCTGCCATTCGGGCTGGAATAGCTGGATCGCTGGTCCTGTGCACATCGATGGCTCGCAGCAATCCGCTTACCGGATCTTCAAGGCCATCTCGAGTTTCGCCCTGACCATCATTAAGTCGCCTTAAAAAGTCCTTAACCTCTCTGTTGATGCCCAGCATCAGTAATGCGCCGCCTAATACGCCTGAAACAAAGATTTCGGATTTAGGCTTTAAGCTATCGATCAGCCGTAATTCCTCGCTGAACAATTGAATCGCTTTTTTGGCATTGATCTCCTCTTTTTCCCAAACAAATCGTTTGTCCTGCAACGCCCGGGGTTTACCTCTGAGTGCGATATTCAAGGTCTCCAGAATAAAGCCCCCCTTTAATCGGTCGGAAGAAAAAACTAAGCCTAATTCTTCATAAATGAGTTTTACGGTTTCGTTAGGAGGTAAGTTTTCCATGCGCTGATTTTGCGCTTCCCTGTTCAGCGCTAAAAAATCGCTCTCAGACATGTCAATGATCAGGGCGATCAGGTGGTCAGGTGGGGGAGTTTTTCCAGAAAGCCATTCCTGCTTACGGTGTTTTCCGGTCAGTTTGTAAAGAGTATCGCCTACGCGTAGGACCGCGACCAGGAGTGAATAGGCAGTCAGGCTCTTCGCTTGCTTTAGAGACAGAACAGAATGCTCTTCAGAAGCAATCGCATAAGAAAACACGGCCGGCTCTTTGATGGTCAGCCAGTCTTGATAGGAAAGCTGCGACAAGGCATAACCAAAATTTACATCACTGTGTAATAGATTCATTTATTATTCATGGATATCTTTATGTACAATTATAAGCTATTGTTATTTATATAAAAAAACACATTCAATTATTTATAAAAATAATTATACTTTTAAATTAATAGAAATAGTGGTATTTTAACGTTAAGTAGTGTGCTACAGCAATTGTGTTTTACAGATTTGAATTCAAGAGCGTTCAATGTTGATATGGTTGAGTCATGATCAAAATAACCATTGTCAGTACTAAAGGGGGCGTTGGCAAAACCACGCTAACGGCCAATATAGGCGGAATTTTAGCCGATTTCGGCTACCGTGTGCTGCTGATTGACGCCGATCCTCAACCGACTTTATCCAGCTACTACCCGCTGAAAGTCAGGGCTCAACACGGACTGACCCAGCTGATGATCAGTGCCTCGGCGGCTCAGGTCATCAGTCAAACCCGCATCGACAACCTCGATATTGTACTTTCCGATGACCCCCAGGGAAAACTGCGTGATTGGATTCGCGACACCGTCGATGGCCGGGTCCGGCTCAAATACAGTCTGACGCAGGTGGCGGCGCAATACGACTTTGTTCTGATGGATACCCAAGGCGCGGTCGGGCCCTTGCAAGATGCCGCCGTCGCCGCCGCCGATTTCATGGTGTCACCCATTCCCCCGGAAATCTTATCGGCCCGCGAATTCGTGCGCGGTACCGTGGCCATGATTCAACGCCTGGAACCCATGGCTCGCTTAGGTGCCCCGATCGGACCGCTACGCGGCGTCATTTACCGCCAGGACCGGACCGTCGATGCCCGCCGCATAGCCGATGAATTACGCAAAGAAGCCTTTTTACCGAGCAAGGGCGCCATCACCATTTTGAACACCGTCATTCCCAATGCCGTCGCGTACCGGGAAGCCGCCACGCATAAAATGCCGGTGCACCGCTTTGATCGCAGCCGCAAAGGCCAGGCCCCCAGCGCCTTAGAGACCATGCAGGCGCTGGCCCAGGAACTGATTCCCCATTTACCGAACCTGGCGGCCTCGGCATTGGCGCACGAGGCCCGACCATGACCACCCGCTTCAAACGGCCTGATCCGGACGATCTCAAAGCCTTATTGTTAGAAGGGCCGTTTAGCACGGCTACCGAAGACCCAGGCCTCGCGCCCTCAGAGCCCGTCACGCCGGTGCAACTGGTGCTGACCTTAGCCCAAATCAAAGCCTATGACCATAACCCCAGACGGGAAAGAAATCCCGCCTACGACGCAATCAAAGCCTCGGTTCGCGAACAGCGCGGCTTGAACAACCCCTTCACCGTGACGCGCCGTCCCGGGGAAACCCTGTTCATGGTTCAGGCCGGCGGCAATACCCGGCTGGCCATCCTCAAGGAACTCTTCGCCGAGACTGGCGATGCCGCTTTCAACAGCGTCCAGTGCCTGTATCGACCTTGGCAATCGGAAACCTTGCTCCTCGCCGCCCACCTCATCGAAAACGAGCTGCGTGGCGAGATGACCCTGATTGACAAAGCCTATGCGCTCAGAGAGTTGCATCAGCAACTGGAAACAGAACACGAGATCAAGTTGACCCGCACGGCCTTGTGTCAACGCCTTAAAGCTTTGGGTTACAGCCTATCCCGGCGGCAATTGATCCGCTTTGATTATGCCATGACACTGGACCAGCTGATCCCCCATACCCTTCGGAACGGCTTAGGCGCCACGGGCATCGATCAGATCAAAGCCACCGAAAAAGCCTACCAACGGCTCTGCCAGGATAAAACCCCGCAATTTGCCGCCTTGTTTGCCCATACCCTGGCCAGTTGTGATGACGAACCCTGGGACCTTGAGGCCGTGCGCCGGGAACTGGACAAGCAACTGGCACCGCTGCTCGGCATCCCCGTCACACGGCTGCGTCAGACTATCGACGCGTCACTGTTCAACGCCTCCGCTGACGAGGACTGGCCGGATGATCCCGGCCAACCGACAGCGACTGACCCCAAAGCCTCAACGACGCTGGACC
>JAGXSU010000073.1 GCA_018333785.1 Methylomicrobium sp.
ATCAACAGCTGGTTGATCTGGATTTTTATTTGGCTTGTAAAGAAACCAAAGAAGAAAATGAATTTTTAAGTGAGCAGGAACAACAGGCCTTTATCGATAGTGGAGGTGTTTTATGCAGGGTTTAATTGAAGAAATCACAGAGAAAGCGGCAATTCTGCCAGAAAACCTTCAACAAGAGGTGCTTGATTTTGTGGAATTTATCGGACGCAAGCAACTAGATTCATTCAATGAAACCGCGCGATTAAGCGAGCAAGCATTGGCAAAAGATTGGAATCGACCTGAAGAGGAAGAAGCATGGAATCAGTTTCAGTAAAGGATATTGTGTTCGTTGCTTTTCCTTTTTTCGATTTGAGTCAAAGCAAGCTGAGACCGGCGTTGGTGCTTGCCAACGCTCAGCGTAATGATTGGATTTTGTGCCAAATTACCAGTCAATCCTATGACGATAACCAAGCTATCGCACTAAACCCTACCGATTTTCAAACGGGCTTTTTAAGTAAAGTCAGTTACGTTCGTCCACATAAACTTTTTACGGCTAACGACCAACTGGTCAAAAAGACAGTCGCTCGTTTGTCCGATGCAAAGCAGCAGGCAATTATCCACGTCATTCAAAAAATCCTGTCTGATGGATATTAAGTTTCGCTGGTATAGGTCATGACCCTTCGCCGTTTTTCATCCCGCACCCATCGCCTTGATCAAAGCTTTCTAGCCGAACAGCTGAAAGGCGCAAAGAGCTATCGCCGCATTGCCGGTTATTTCACCAGTTCGCTGTTTGAAGTGGCACATGAATGGCTGGAACAAATCCCCGATGTCAAAATCGTCTGCAATGTTGATATTCACCCCGATGACCTGAAAGTGGCCCAGCTGCGAGAATCGAAAATGCTGGGCCGCTGGAATGCCAATGCGATTGAAGCCGAAGCATTACTCAATCGTGATCGCTACCGGCGTTTGGATGCCTTTTTGCAACAACATGGGCAAGTGATTCGCGTCGCTCCCGATAGTGTTTGCGGCTTCGTGCATGGCAAGGCTGGGGTAATTGAATGTGCTGATGGCCGCAAGCTGGGTTTTATCGGTTCGATGAATGAAACCCGTAGCGGCTGGCAACACCATTACGAAATTCTTTGGGAAGACGATTCCTCTGAAGGCGTTGCCTGGATCGAGGCGGAGTTCGATTATTTGTGGAATGCCGCAAAGCCCTTGCCGGATGCAGTCTGCAAGGAAGTTCGGCGCCGCAGTCGTCGCCATGAAATAAGACTGGATGATGTCGTCGACGATGACAACATTGCTCCTGCGGCGTTAATCGAATCGCCGCTGTATCGGGAAGGGTTGTCCCTACAACCTTGGCAGCAAGGTTTTGTGACAGAGTGTTTAAAGCATTATCGTGATTACGGATTTGTAAGATTATTGCTGGCCGATGAAGTCGGTTTGGGGAAAACACTGTCACTGGCAACCGCCGCACTGGCTTTGTGCTTATTGATAGAAAAGGAAAAGAACCGGCGTAAACCGGTCATCATCTTTGCACCGGCAACACTCTGCGAGCAATGGCAAACCGAGTTGATGGATAAGTTGGGCATTCCAACTGCTCGCTGGCAAACTACCAAGAAAATTTGGCTGGATATTGATGAGCGGCCCATCTCGCCCGCGGGTGCCGAACATATTGCGGTTTGTCCGTTACGCATCGGTATTGTCTCGACCGGCTTGATGATGCGCGATTCTAACGAAAAACGCCATTTGCTGGATTTGAATTATGGCGTGGTGATTTTGGATGAGGCGCACAAAGCCCGCACGCGCCAAGGCTTTGGTGATAATGCCGGTGCCCCTAATGAATTGCTTAGTTTTATTACCGCTATCGCCGCGCGATCTGATCATGTTTTACTCGGCACTGCCACGCCAATACAAACCACGCCCGAGGATTTATGGGATTTGGTACGTGTGCTGCATCAAGGCAAGGGTAATTTCGTATTGGGTAATGATTATGCGCGCTGGCATAAGCCGGTTGAAGTGTTGCCGATTCTATCCGGTGAACACGATGTACTGGAAATAGCCGATGCCTGGGAGTTATTGCGCTCGCCATTCCCACCCGTCAATTCCACTGCCGATAGCCCTGTGCGCCAGTTATACAGTGCAATCAGGCAAGACTTAGGCTTGACTCCCAGGCAATTTGAGGCTGGCAAACTGGCTGATCTGGACATTGGCACCCGCCAGGATTTCGAGCTTGAGCTGGACCGTCGTATTTCAAATGCACCGTTTTTTCAACGAGAAAATCCCTTTGTCCGTCATGTGGTGCTTCGCAAACGTACAACACTTGAAGATGCAGGACTACTGAAACGGGTTGGCGTTGACGTGCATCCTGATGGCAAACGGGTTAAAGATATTCATGCCTTTAATGCCTTGTTTGAAGGTTTAGCGGTGCGTAACGATGAGCATTTTCGTGAAGCCTATAATCAAGCTCGACTGTTTGGTAAGGTATTAGGCAAACGTGGCAAAGGCGGTGGCTTCATGAAAAATTTGATGCAGCAACGCATCTGCTCTAGCGTTGTTGCCGGTATCAATACCGCTACGGCGTTGCTCAAAGGCCTGACCTTGCACGAAGAATTTGACGACATTGAGGAAGATGTTGCACTGCAAACCGATGAAGAACGCGCCGCATTAGAAGAGTTGCTCCACCGCCTCAAGCAAATCGATAGTGATCCCAAGTTTGAGGCGGTTTTACATTTCTTGATCAATGAAGGCTGGTTGGCGCACGGCTGTATCATTTTCAGCCAGTATTACGACACCGCTCGCTGGTTAGCCGATGCCTTGGCTGCTCGCTTTCCGAATGAAGCCATTGGATTATATGCCGGTGCCGGACGCAGCCGGTTATATCAACGCGGCGATAGTGTCGGCATCGAGCGCGAAACCCTTAAGACTAAAGTCGCCGAGCACGAAATCAGACTCATGGTCGCTACCGACGCAGCGTGCGAAGGCCTGAATTTGCAAACCCTGGGCGCGTTGATCAATATCGATTTGCCCTGGAATCCAACCCGATTGGAACAACGTATCGGCCGAATCAAACGCTTTGGTCAAGTCCGCGACAGCGTCGACATGCTGAACCTGGTGAATGAGCAAACGGTCGATGAAAAGGTCTATGAACGCCTCTCTGAACGTATGCGGGATAAATTCAACCTGTTCGGTTCCTTGCCGGACACCATCAAGGACGATTGGATAGAAGACATCGAAACACTCGATGAAAAAATGGACCAGTACATCGATGCTCAGAAACGCGCCACCGGCTTTGACTTGCGCTACAACGCCCACTTGACCGCGTCAGACAAGGACTGGCGGGATTGTTCCAACGTGTTATCGCAACATGATTTTGGAACGTTAATGCGGGAGGGTTGGGAGAAATAGTTAGCCTTAAAGTGGACCCCATCGTCCAGAAAAATAATCGCTTAGTCTAAGATTCAACGAGTTGATGAGAGCCTGAAGGTTTCCGTTCAATTGCCTGGATAGAAAGCGGCCTGCCCAAATGAGCTAATTGGGTAACTCTCCGAATACCTTTTCGGGGATAGTTTTGGCGATCTGCCCATAGGCTGGCAGATCCGCTTTTCTGAGTATTCCCTCCGCAAGCAAATCTGCACGGTGAGCGTTTTCGCCGCGATAATCAAAGTTCGTTCGGATAATGTCATTCGACGGGATTTTCTTTAAAAATTTCGGGTAAATGGCTCGAATGGACTGAAGAATGTCTTTTTGTTGGAATAGAGCCTTGCGTTTTGCGGGTTTATTCATGTTCCGCCAACCGTCAAAGATTCTAGGCGAGGTGTTGAACACGATTGCGTCCAGTCCTTCCCATACAGAAACAGAAAGGGCTAATCCACCGCCTAGTGAGTGTCCGGTCAGCGACACCTGGCGCTCTGGAAACTTTTGCCTGTAGAAACGGACGTGTTTTTTTGCACTTTTGTAGGGGATAGATATACCGACAGCAAGATTCCCGACTAACCAGTCGATGCGCTCGTCGGTGCCCTTAAAAGCGATGATGGTTTCAAGTGATGCGTTGTTTTCCCAGACATCGAACTGAAGGCTTGAAAGTGTCCTTCCGACCGCTGATTTTGGGGTATATGAATTTTGGTCAGGCGGAACTGCTTCCCCCTCCAAGCTGACTTTCTTCCATCCTAAGTCTTCGACAGGAAAGTGCGTCCGATCTTGTTCACGCACATAGGCGCGAGAGCACATCATCGCCTGCAAGGCGAATTCATTGGCAAGTGCGACTGTTAACGAATTTGGACTTTGTTCTTCTCTACCCATTTATTGATTTTCCTGAATTTTAGGTATTGCATAATCTGGCCCGACCCGGCTGGTGTTGGCGCCGGTTGATGAAGCACACACAATTGACTTGATTGACCGCTTGATTACATTTGCCCAATAATTAAAATCACTGGAAGACGCATTTTCTTTCAAAGTCCCAAGCCATCCAGTTCATCCAGCATTTGTAATGCTCGTTTGGGATCACCCCGCAACTGGGCGGCGAGGAAGCGTTGCTTGGCTTCTTCTTCTGCCAAGACTTGTGTGGACAGTTCAAACATCAGTTTGTTGAGGCTGATATCACGCAGTTTGGCGATATTTTTGAGGCGTTCTGCCATGTCGTCTGGTAAACGTATAGATAAGGTGGTCATGATCTAAGTAACCTCAATAGTTGTTCAGGGGTAATGACTTCATAGCCCAAATGCTTAAGTTCGGCCTGGGCAAAGTCCGACACATTATTAGTGATGATATAAGCAGCACTGGCCGCAATCGCCAGTTCTATCAAATGATTATCGGCTTCGTCTTTTAAATTAGGTCGCCACAGATAACGCGCATCAATGGCTGTGCAGACTTGCGTAAAACCGTCCAGAAACTCCATCAGTGACACGCTCGTCTGTTGGCAAAGCGCCTGGATGGAGTCGCGATTTAGTAAATCTTGATATTCAAGGTAAAGCGCATTGCCCAAGAAAGGCTGTAACTCACCGAGAAGGCAAAGCCTGAGTACCTCCCGGTTCGGTCCTTTGCCGCCAATCAATCCAGCAACCAGAACATTGGTATCGACTACAACCTTAATTGCCATTCAAATAGGCCATCGTATATGCACACATCCTATCTTATCATTTCGGAAATCATAATATTAAGAGCTAGCTTTACAAGCCGGTGAAACAGTGATCATTTTGGTCTATGAATAGGGAGCCCAATAGCCGGTTTGTTCAAGACTGATCGAATCCCGTATAAGACAGTTTTACTCAATGAGGTTTAAGAGCCGCTCGTGTTGTTGCCCTTATTCTATAACTGATGCTCAAGGTATTCACACCACTTTTCTAACGCAGTCCGTTTTTCGGGTAAATAATCCCAGCGGTCATAATGCTTGGAACTGACATCATTCAGGGCATGATTTTGAATTTTGTCCCGAATGGATTTATCGATCCCTATTTCACCCATTCTGGTTTTTACCGTACGTCGCAAGTCCCTTGGTGTAATGACAGGGAAATGAGGTGACTGTTTTTGTAGCTTGGCTAAGGTATGACCCAAAGAGGTTTTATGAATAGATTCGTTGGGGTTATACCTTCCTGGCATTAAAAATTCAGATTCACCGGAAAACATAATAAGCGCTTCGAGCAGGCGTCTGGCCAAAGGAACAAGGGGTAACACATGCCAGCGCTTATTTTTAATACGTTCGGGTGGAATGGACCAGACTAGATTGTTGAAATCGAATTCTGCTTTTTTGGCCCCCGTTAATTCTAGGGGGCGAACGCCAAAAATTAGAATCAGTTTCATGACCAATAAGGCATAAGTATCTACACATCTTTTCCTAAAAATTGCTGAGCGGTTGCTTTCAAACTATCCAGCTCCTCTTGAGAGTAGGCGTCCATGATTTCGAGCATGGAGAGGAAGACCCACAGCCCCGACAACAGCGCTGGATTCGTAAACTCCTTTTTGTGCCGCATTTGCCTGCCGCTGAGTTTGATCAGAAATAGTCTTAATTCAGCCGCTTCCTTGCTTTTGTCGGCGGCTATGGTCCAAACCGTAACACAGGCCATGCTAGCCACCAAGAGGCGTTTGGCAATGGCCATGGCTGATTCCTGTTGCCACGATTCGAGGTGGTGACCTGCCGACTTGACCAATTTGAAGAAACACTCGATTTGCCAGCGCCAGTAGTACCATAGCGCAATAGTCGAAGCATCGACATCTTTTACATTGGTCAATAGCAGCCATTCCGCCAACACATCACCTTCGTCGGACAAGACGCGACTGACCACCAGCCTTGCCGCTACAGGAATGCCAGGCACAGCCGG
>JAGXSU010000074.1 GCA_018333785.1 Methylomicrobium sp.
GGGGGACTCTCAAAGGTTTGACCTATAAGGCGGTCGCAACGATGCTCTTATCTCGACCAAAAGATAGGAGAATCGAAAATGAGAGAATATCAAAGTTTGAGTCATAGCAAGTGGGATTGCAAATACCATGTGGTGTTTATTCCAAAGCGCAGACGCAAAGCCTTGTTTGGTGGGTTGCGGCAGCATTTGGGACAGTTATTTCATGAGTTGGCTCGGCAAAAAGGCTGTGAGATAGTAGAAGGTCATTTGATGGTAGATCATGTTCACATGTGCATCAGCATTCCTCCGAAATATGCGGTATCCAACGTAGTCGGATACATCAAAGGCAAAAGTGCGATTTCAATAGCTCGGAACTTCAGGGGCAAGACCAAGAATTTCACAGGTGAAAATTTCTGGGCACGAGGTTATTTCGTATCAACAGTTGGCCTTGATGAAGAAATGGTGAGGAATTACATCCGCGAGCAAGAACGTGAAGAAGAACGTTACGAGCAACTGACGCTCTTTGGGCAAGCAAATCCGCCTTTAGGCGGTTCATGAACAAGCCCCTTTGAGGGGCTAACAGATATAAGCCCCCGGCTTTGCCGGGGGTGATTTAACTGCATCTATATGCAGCTGGATCTTCTCTATGAATTTTGTCAGTGGGTTGTCGAACGCTTCCGAATTCCGGCGACAACCCACAAAACCCTTTATCGCGGCGTCAATGATTTGGATGACTGGATTATAGAAGACGAAAACAAGCATCAAAAAATCATACGTTTCAATAACGTTGTTTCCTTTACCGACCGTCGCAGTATCGCCAGCGAATTCGGTTCCTATATTCTGAAGGTTGAAGTGCCTATGGTTAAGCTGATTTTTTTTAATGAACTGTTGCCTCATCATGCCTTACGCGGTGAATCCGAGTATTTGGTCATCGGCGGTGATTACCGGGTCAACTTGCAACGGTAAAGCGAGGAAAAAATGGCTAAACAAGAACGAATAGATAGAGCATTGGGCGCTTATCTGGGTTTTGCCTGCGGTGACGCGTTGGGCGCGACGGTAGAGTTTTTATCGCCGAAACAAATTCAAAATCGCTACGGCATTCATAAAGAAATAACCGGCGGCGGCTGGTTGGCCTTGCCGGCCGGCGAGGTGACCGATGATACGCAAATGTCGCTGGCGTTGGGGCAGGCGATTATCGACCATCAGTCATGGAAACTCAGTGCTGCCGCGGACAATTTTGTCAGCTGGCTGGAAAGCGATCCGCCGGATATAGGCAATACCTGCAGACGAGGAATAGTGCGCTACCGGGATACGGGCGAGTTATCCGGTTTACCGCGCGATGATGAAGCAGGAAACGGCGCGTGTATGCGCAATCTGCCGGTGGTCTTGGCTACCCTTAACAGGCCTGATTATTTCGAGAAATGGAGCCTGCAGCAATGCCACATTACGCATCACAACCCCTTGTCTGATGCGGCGACTTTGGCGCTGGGCCGCATGGTCAATCGCTTGATTCATGGACAGGATAAGGACGCGTGTTATCAAGAGGCCGAATGGTTGATCAACCAGCACGGCGACTTTGCCTACAGTCCTTATTCGGGCAACGCCTCGGGCTATATTGTCGATACCGTACAGACTATTCTGCATCATTTTTTCAATTCGGACAGCTTCGAATCTTGCCTCATTGCTACCGTCAATCAGGGCGGTGATGCCGACACGACTGGCGCGCTGGCCGGTATGCTGGCAGGTGCGAGATACGGTGTGCAAGGCATACCCGCGCGCTGGCTAGCACAACTGTCTCCCCTGGTCGTCGCACAAATTCGCTCGCAAACCCATGAACTTCTCAAGTTTGCGGAGTCTCAGCCGTCATAAGCAACATTCTGTATTTTGAGACTTGGGCGTATGTGTGTCCAAGAACGCTGTTATATCCCAGCAATTTCCAGTGATGATAAAGAAGGCACTGTTCGCGTTAGTAGTTGAAAGTAAATCAACACCGTCATTCCAGCATGGATTGCCGGAATCTAGGTCACAGGGATGTGAAAGTCCAACGCCATCCATGGCTTCTGGACCCCGGCAATCCCTGCCGGGGCGACGCCCACTATTAACGCGAATGTAGTAGCCAGTCGGCAGCAAGGACGCTGCCGTCAAGCCCCCATGGATGGGTTTACGGCGTTCCTCGCAAGGCTTGCGCCAACCGTCAAAGCTACGAAAAGTTCAAACTGGGATTTGCTGCTTTCTATCCAGCCCAGCACTCTTGGTAACTTTGTACTAAACCACACATTCCTTGCTGTTATGTCGTAAAGGTGATGTTCAGATGTGGCTCCTTTTATTTCAAACACCCCGTTTAATAGCCTGTTCAGGCAGATCTATCAGGATTGGTTTAAAAATTGCTCAGTGCTGATAAATAACCATTCAAGCGGGAGCTCACCATGACTAGCGATGTATTTGCAGAAATTTTAAACGGTCTTTACGAGAATAAAGTCGTGCCTTATTTAGGGCCTGGCGTTTTGTTCGATTCCAAGCATAAAATTACAGGTGAACCGATTCCAGCTGACAGTAACAGTCTGATTCTGGCAATGAATGACGGGCAACCGATGGCGCCCAAGTTGATGTATGAGTTTCCCAGAGCGGCGATGAACCGCGAGTTAAAACGCGGCCGTAATTACGTTACCGGTTTTCTGGATAAACTCTATGCAGAAGGGCAGTGGGGAAGAGCTTCAGTGCACGACTGGCTTGCAAGCTGGCGGCCTCAATATGTGGTCGATGTCAATCGGGATACTCAATTGCAGGATAGCTATGCGGACACAGAGCATACCTTGATCGTCGGTGTGGCTCGGATCACGGCAGCTCAATACCGCTTCAAGATTTTTCATTATAACGGCAGTGAGTATGCGGAAATCGAACAAACCGCCGTCAATAAAAATCTCCCGGTTTTATTCAAACCGATGGGGACGCCCCGGCCAATTTCCAATTACATTGCCTCAGATGCCGATTATGTCGATTACATTACCGAACTGATGGGAGGATTTGCGATTCCTGATTTTTTAAAGGAATACCGCATCGGTAAAAAATATTTATTGATGGGCCTGCCGTTGAATCGGGATTCCGAACGGATGGTGATGAGCGATATCGTTTATTCCGCCGCAGAACCCAAAGGTTGGGTTTTACGCAAAAATCCCACAGACAAGGAAATACGCTATTGCAAACGCTTAGGGTTTGAAATCATAGCCGCCGATTGCGCTGATTTTCTGGAATATACCCTGGCCGAAAAAGCGGCCTGATGTCTTGATCAGTGCAGGTTGGGTTAGACGCGAGCTAACCCAACCTATGTAATGTTAATTTCTCAAGCTAAGACAACTACAGCGTAACCCGGTAATCACAACTTACCCCGCCTCACTCATTAAATCTTCCTCCCAACAGCCGATAGGCCTGCCCAAAGTCAGGGTTTCATCCTCAAAACGTACCAAAAAAACATGGCTTTCGGGTGTTTCTTCAATATGGCCTTTCATGACGATAACGCCTCTGGCACCGGCTTGGGCCAGCGTTTCGCCTTCAGTGCTTTCCGGCATGGAGCCGTCGTCGGTAATGTCTTTTGCGGCGTAGACGACATCGCCTATATCCAGGTCATTTATGTTCACGTTGGTCTCCCGGTTGGATTTTGTAGCAGATGCTACATATTGTTTTGATTGTTGTTAAACAGCCCTGCCTGACATCTCTATGATTTAGCACTTAATAAGAACTATCAGTGACTTACGAGTGACTTAACTGTCTGGCATGGGCGTTGCTTAGGATAACTACAAAATCAATGCCAAACTTTCCTGGAGATTTACGATGATTACATTAACTGAAAACGCCATTAAGGCAGTCGGCCGGTTTATTACTAGTTCCGATAAACCCTCGGCAGGACTGCGTATTGAGGTCAGCGATGGTGGATGTTCGGGGATGCAATACGGTCTGAAACTGGAATCACAAAAAAATGAAGGCGATACCGAAATCGATTGCGGGGAAGTTAAAGTTTTGATCGATCCCATCAGCTTGCCTATGCTGGACGGCATGTCTATTGATTTTATAGACAGTCTTGATGGCTCCGGTTTCAAATTTACCAATCCCAACGCGGTGAAAAGCTGTGCGTGTGGTTCGTCATTTACGACCACCGATAACGGCGCACCCACAAAAACCTGTTCTTAAAGATACCGAGGAAATAGCCATGTGGGATTATTCAGACAAAGTTAAAGATCATTTTTTTAATCCAAAAAATGCCGGTGCGGTTGCCGGGGCGAATGCCATCGGGGAAGTGGGCTCCATCAGTTGCGGCGATGCATTGAGATTGACACTAAAAGTCAATGAAGATACTGAAGTCATCGAGGAAGCGGGATTTCAAACATTCGGTTGCGGATCAGCGATTGCTTCTTCATCGGTATTGACCGAAATCATTAAAGGCATGACCCTGGATGATGCGCTTAAAGTCAGCAATCAGGATATCGCGCAGGAACTGGATGGCCTACCGCCTGAAAAAATGCATTGTTCGGTAATGGGCCGCGAAGCATTGCAGGCCGCTGTTGCCAATTATCGCGGAGAAGAATGGAAAGACGATCATGAAGAGGGCGCGTTGATCTGTAAATGTTTTGCGATCGATGCCGTCATGATCGAAGAAATGGTCTGGGCCAATAAACTTCGCACGGTAGAGGATGTTACCAATTTCACCAAGGCGGGTGGTGGTTGTGCGGCGTGTCATGAGGATATAGAAAATATTCTTGAGCGGGTATTGAAAGAACGCGGTGAAAGTTTCAATCCGGATGCGGCGCCCATAGAGACACCGGTTATCGCCGAGAAAAAACCATTGACCAACTTGCAGCGGATCAAAAAAATTGAAGCGGTGCTGGATTCATTAAGGCCGCAATTGATGGCGGACGGTGGCGACGTGGAGTTGGTCGAGGTGGTCGAAAACACGGCCTACGTCAATATGACCGGGGCCTGCAACGGTTGCCAGATGGCAGCTATGACTATTGCCGGTATTCAGCAGCGCTTGATGGAAGTGCTGGGTGAATTCATCAAGGTAGTGCCTGCCTCGCAAATGCCCAAATTAGTGACGATACAGGAGGCCAGTCATGCCTGATATCTATCTGGATAACAATGCCACCACAAAAGTGGACAATGCAGTGGTCGATGTGATGATTCCGTATTTTACCGAGCAATTCGGTAACCCTTCTTCCATCCATAGATTTGCCGATGGTGTTGCCAGAGGTATAAAACATGCTCGCAGCCAGGTTCAGCAACTGATAGGGGCTGAACACGATTCGGAAATCATATTCACTTCCTGCGGAACCGAATCTGACTCTACGGCCATTCTTTCGGCGATCAAAGCCCAGCCTAACAAAAAAGAGATCATCACCACGATGGTTGAGCATCCGGCGATTTTGAATTTGTGTGAACATCTGGAAAAAGAAGGTTATACGATTCATCGTTTACCGGTGGACAAATGCGGACGCCTCAATCTTGAGGCTTATAAAAAATTACTGTCCGATCAGGTCGCGATTGTCTCGGTGATGTGGGCAAACAACGAAACCGGAACGATTTTTCCGGTGGTTGAAATGGCTGAAATGGCGAATGAAGCCGGCGTGATGTTTCATACCGACGCCGTGCAGGCGGTCGGCAAAATTCCGATGATGTTGCAAGATACCAAAATTGACATGCTGTCGATCTCCGGACATAAATTGCATGCCCCTAAAGGCATTGGCGTGTTGTATTTACGCAGAGGTACGCGCTATCGTCCCATGCTTCGCGGCGGGCATCAAGAACGCGGACGCCGTGCGGGCACCGAAAACTCGGCGTCTATCGTCGGTTTGGGAAAAGCCTGCGAACTGGCGATGGAATTTATGGAATATGAAAATATCCAGGTTAAAGCGATGCGCGACCGCCTGGAGCAGGGCATCGTTGAGCAGATACCGCATTGCTTTATTACCGGTGATTTGGACAACCGTTTGCCTAACACCACCGATATTGCGTTTGAATATATAGAAGGTGAATCGATATTGATGCTGCTGAATAAAGCCGGTATCGCCGCATCCAGTGGTTCGGCGTGTACTTCGGGTTCTTTGGAACCCTCGCATGTGATGCGGGCCATGCAGATTCCTTATACAGCGGCCCATGGAACGATCAGATTCTCATTTTCGCGCTATAACACGATGAGCGAAGTCGACGAGGTATTGAAAGTCATGCCGGGTATCGTGGCAACATTAAGAAAACTGTCGCCTTATTGGGACGGCAACGGACCGGTCGCCAATCCCGAGCAGGCCTTTCAACCGGTTTATGCTTGATTTTTAGTAATTATACCCATCATAGATCGAAATTCGGCACCGGGTTGCCCGTCAAAGGACGCCGTAAATACATCCCTATAGGCTCTATGCCAGCATCCATGCTGGCAAAGCCTTTGCCGAACAACCCGTTGCCTCCTTAAGCACTGCCGAAATTTGGAGTGCGAAAGGTATATTCAGCGGGATTCACAATAGTCCGTCACCCTATGACTCTTAGGCCGTTTCGTAGGAGCGGGCCCTGCCCGCGTCCAAATGTGGTTCAATCGCGGGCAGGGCCCGATCCTACAAAATAGGCTTGTTAGTCACCACCTATCGAGAGTTTTCTCGTAAAGCCGTTTTACCCAATGGGCGTTCCATGCAACCTCCAACATAGACCTCCGTATGTAGACATGAGAAAGAGTTTGCTCATAAATTTCTGCATTATGTAAAGGTAATTTGTTTTCTGTGAATACCTTTTCTATGGCTATGTTTGCCTAAATAGTGGGTGTCGCCCCGACAGGGATTTCCGGGATCCAGAAGCCATGGATGCCGTTTGACTTTCATATCCTTGTGACCTGGATTCGCTTACGCGGTCTAACGGCTCCGAAAGTCCATGCCGGAATGACGGCATTGAAGTCCTTTCAACACTCACGCGAACAGTGCCTCTTTCCACGATTTCTCCACGTAAATACCTGCTAAATCAAAAATGCAGATTTTACACGCAAGGCCTCCCTACAAAATACCTATTTCCATTTTTCTCCCGGATGATGCGGTGCTTCATCCAGGCTACAGGAATGCTTTTAAATCTTTGCACTTTAAAATCAAACACATTTTTAGCCAATACGTCATTTAACTGATGAGTTATTTGACGCATTGTGTAAATTTCTCTGTCCTCAAATAATCCTCATCAGCCGAGCGTTTATGGCTTTGTTTACATCGTTTCGATGTGGATTCAACAAACTAGCTTATTATTTTGGGGGCTTACCATGAGTGGTTTATACGAGCATAAAGCACACAAACCTTTTCGCAGTCTTTTGCCGTCTGTGCTATTGACTGCTGCTGTTGCAGGATATTCGTCCGTATCCCTTGCGGGTGCGACGTTCAAGATCGATGATACCAAATGGCTGAGTCTGGGTGCTGGTTTGCGTACCAGTTTTTTTGCTCAAGAGTCCGCAGCCGATGATAGTAGATGGTCCAATGATTTTACTGTGGACAATATGCGTTTGTATTTAAACGCTCAGATTCATGAGTATATCAAGCTGGAAATCAACACGGAATGTCAAACCTGTAACAGTGGTGGTGAAGTACGTTTGCTGGATGCGATCGGTAAGTTTGAGATCGATCCCATGTACAACCTTTGGGTAGGCCGTATGCTGGTTCCCGCCGAACGCCGTGAAATGAACGGTCCTTTCTACAGCAGCGTTTATAACATTTACAGTGTCGGTACGCCGTTTGAGCCTTCTGATTTCAATACAACTATCCGGAGTGACGGCACATCGGCTGGATCGTTTGGTCGGGATGACGGTGCTACCGTTTGGGGTGCCTTTTTTGAAGGTCGTTTTCAATATGCCGTAGGTGTTTTTCAGGGTTTGAGAGGAGGTGCAAACAAGGATGACAATCTGCTTTATGCGCAACGGGTTTCTTATAACTTCTGGGAAGTTGAAAAAAATCCGGGTTATTACACCTCAGGCACGTATTACGGTAAGGGGGGTGATATTTTGACCGTTGCCGTTTCCAATCAATATCAGGAAGATGGCGCGGGTATTGTTGGTGATTCTGGAGATTTACGGGCCACTTCTGTTGATGTTTTGATGGAAAAAGTTTTGGGTAACGGGGGTGTTATTACCTTGAATGGCGAATATAAGAATTATGAAATTTCAGGATTCAATATGAGTTCAAGAGATAGATTAAAAAATTCTAATACAAGAAATCTACCTGCAACTGATCCTGATTTTGTAGCACCTGGTTTCGCAATGTTTGAAGGCAACGCCTACGATGTGAGTGCCATGTATTTATTCCCGCAAAAAGTCGGTATCGGCCTGATTCAGCCGTTTGTTCGTTATGTCAACACAATGCCGAACAACAGCACGAATAGAAATGTGTATGAGTTAGGCGTCAATTATGTCATCGACGGTCACAATGCCCGGGTTGGTCTCAGCTGGCTCTATGGAGACAGGTTGACTAAAGGGGTTGGCGATTTTAGTTCCGACGCTGACGGCGATGACGTCAATGCGGTTTCTCTTAATTTCCAATATCAAATTTAGGCGAGTTGCTGACTCTGCTGTATTTCATATTTTACTGTATTCATAATCGGAGCTATCTATGAAGATAATTGATATATCTTTACGCACATTGACTCAAATGGGCATTTTGGTCACGTTATTGACCGGTGCCGGAGCAGCGGTTGCTGAAGAAACCATCAAGGTCGGTGTTTTACATTCTTTGTCGGGCACTATGGCCATCAGCGAAACCACGCTGAAAGACACCATGTTGATGTTGATCGAAGAACAAAACAAAAAAGGCGGTTTACTGGGTAAAAAGCTGGAGCCGGTCGTCGTCGATCCGGCCTCCAACTGGCCTTTGTTTGCTGAAAAAGCCCGGGAGTTATTGACCAAGGATAAGGTCGCGGCCATTTTCGGTTGCTGGACATCGGTTTCTCGTAAATCGGTATTGCCGGTCATCGAAGAGTTAAACGGCGTGTTGTTCTATCCGGTTCAGTACGAAGGTGAAGAATCGTCCAAAAACGTCTTCTACACCGGTGCTGCGCCTAACCAGCAAGCGATTCCGGCTGTGGATTATTTGATGAATGATCTTAAAGCCGAACGTTGGGTGCTGGCCGGAACCGATTACGTTTATCCGCGCACTACGAACAAGATTCTGGAAGCGTATCTGAAAGCCAAAGGCGTTGATGAAAAAGATATCATGATCAACTATACACCGTTCGGTCATTCGGATTGGCAAAGCATTGTTGCCGATATCAAAAAATTCGGATCTGCCGGTAAAAAGACGGCTGTCGTTTCAACTATCAATGGCGACGCCAACATTCCTTTTTACAAAGAATTGGGAAACCAGGGCATCTCTGCTGAAGATATTCCTGTGGTAGCATTCTCGGTAGGTGAAGAAGAATTATCCGGGATTGATACCAAACCGTTGGTCGGTCATTTGGCGGCATGGAACTACTTTATGAGTGTTGATACCACCAAGAACGCGGCGTTTATCCAACAATGGAAGGACTACATCAAAAATCCAAAACGGGTGACCAATGATCCTATGGAAGCGCATTACATCGGTTTCAACATGTGGGTGAAAGCGGTAGAGAAAGCCGGTACCACCGATCCTGATGCCGTCCAAAAAGCCATTATCGGCGTTGAATACCCCAACCTTACCGGCGGTATGTCCAAAATGCTGCCAAATCATCACATCAGCAAACCCGTATTGATCGGTGAAATTCAGGAAGACGGACAATTTTTGACTGTATGGCAAACCAACAAAGTCGTAGACGGGGACGCCTGGTCTGATTTCCTGCCTGAAAGCAAACCGATTATTGCTGACTGGACCCCGCCTATCAGTTGCGGAAATTTCAACACTGAAACCAAGAAATGCTCAGGTCAGAATTATTGATCGATCTTTAAAAAGTTAGTTGCTGTTCAGCAAGGTTCTTACAGGGCGTAGACTTAAGATTTACAGGAATGACTTCACGACTCCTGGAAATCAAAAGTCTGCGCCCATCCAACAAAAATACTGAATAGTTAAAAATGGTTGAACCTGAACTGTCATGTCTTCGAAAGGATGGGTTACGGCTTTAACGCAAACCCCAACCTTCACCTAGACCGCCCGGGATGGCGGAAATACCGCAAAGTTAAATGGCCTAGTGCTCTGAATAAATAGGCTTAATCTCACACACATGCCGGTAAGAAATTTTGGAGAAATTATGAAAGCGAATTCACTGAAACGATTTAATGGGTGGTTAGCTCTGACACTGCTTGTTTGTTTATGGGCGGGACAGGCTAATAGCCAGGAAATGAACCCTCAGGTTACCTTACTGGATAGTTTAAATCGCTTGAAACAAGGGGCTATGGCCGACAGAGAACAGGCCCTGGAGCAATTGGGTGAGGTGAATCATCCTAGAACCTTGACTGTTTTGCAGGCCTTGCTCAACGGAAAGTTATATCAGGTTGCCAGTAATGAGCAACTGGTCATTGCCACCGAGATTAGTGAGGGCTATCAGCTCATTGATGCGATCACTGGAGAAGATTTGGGCAATAAACCCCGTTCCGAAGTGAACAAGATAAATCTGACCAACACGATTCGGGTCAAACTCCGTAAATTGATTGGACAGCTTGAATTGAAGTCTGAAGATGCCTCCGTCAGACTGGCTGCGGTCAATGGCTTGATCAAGGCTACCGACGACAATACGCTGGCTTTACTCAGGCAAATGGAAACAACAGAACGCGATGAAACGGTTCTGGAAGCGATGCAAATGATTTTTGCGTTGAAGGATTTAAAGAGCGAAGACAAAGCCATTCGTTTGACCGCTTTAGTCACGCTGAAGAATTTTAACAATCAGGAAGTCGTCAATCGCCTGAATGTACTGATGGAAAAAGACAGCTCCGGTCAATACCTGGAAACTGATGCCGATGTCAGAAAACAGGCAAAACTGATCTTGTCTGAAATCAATGCCCGAATTCAGTTCTACAGCATCCTGGAAACGCTGTTTTTTGGTTTGAGTCTCGGCGCAGTGCTGGTGCTCGCGGCCATCGGATTGGCGATTACATTTGGGGTTATGGGCGTCATCAATATGGCTCACGGCGAGTTGATGATGCTGGGTGCTTATACCACGTATGTCATTCAACAAATGATGCCCGATCATTTGGGCTTATCGATTGTCATGGCGATTCCCGCGGCCTTTTTGATATCGGGGTTGGTAGGTATTGCGATCGAGCGCGGGATTATCCGGTTTTTATACGGCCGTCCGCTGGAGACGCTGCTTGCAACGTTTGGCGTCAGTTTGTTTTTACAACAAACGGTACGCTCGATATTTTCGCCTTTGAACCGCAGTGTTACGACGCCCGAATGGATGAGCGGTTCATTGCAAATTAACGATTTTCTGTCCCTGACCTGGAACCGGTTTTATATTTTGGTGTTTTGTTTGATGGTTTTCGTCCTGTTGCTGCAGATTCTCAAACGCACCCGGCTGGGTCTGGAAGTGCGTGCGGTTGCGCAGAATCGGGGTATGGCCAAGGTTATGGGCATACCTACCGATAAGGTCGATGCGATGACGTTTGGCCTGGGCTCCGGAATAGCAGGCGTTGCCGGTGTCGCGTTGAGTCAGATTACCAATGTCGGGCCCAATCTGGGACAGGCCTATATCGTTGACTCTTTTATGGTCGTGGTGTTTGGTGGGGTCGGTAATCTATGGGGCACCCTGGTCGCCGGTTTCTCGTTGGGGATTGCCAATAAAATTCTCGAACCTTACGCAGGGGCCGTATTGGCCAAAATTCTGGTGCTGGTCTTTATCATTCTGTTCATACAAAAACGTCCCAGCGGTTTATTTCCGCAGAAAGGACGCGCAGTGGAGGCCAAATGAAATCGCTGTTATTCAGTCATGACAAAACAGGTGTGGTGGTCCTTGCGCTGATTGCTGGTGTGACGCTAATCGTACCGTTATTTAATCTGATTTTTCCGGTCGATTCGCCGCTGCACTTTTCAGCTTATACCGTCTCATTGCTGGGCAAATACCTGACTTTTGCGCTGGTGGGCTTATCGCTGGATCTGGTCTGGGGCTATTGCGGTATTTTAGTATTGGGGCAGGGCGCATTTTTCGCGTTGGGCGGTTATGCAATGGGTATGTATTTGATGCGTCAAATCGGTACTCGGGGCGTTTATGCTGATCCGCTGTTGCCTGATTTTATGGTGTTTTTGAATTGGAAGGAATTACCCTGGTACTGGTTCGGTTTTGATCATTTCTGGTTTGCCATGCTGATGGTCATGCTGGTGCCGGGTTTGCTGGCTTTTGTCTTCGGTTGGCTGGCTTTTCGCTCGCGGGTCACCGGTGTTTATCTTTCCATTATTACCCAAGCTCTGACTTACGCACTGATGCTGGCTTTTTTTCGCAACGAAATGGGCTTTGGCGGCAACAATGGACTGACCGATTTCAAGGACATTTTGGGATTTAATATTCAATCGGAAGCGGTCAGGCTCACCTTGTTGTTTCTATCCGGATCGATTCTGATCGCTGCGTTTCTATTCAGCCGCTGGTTGGTTAATACCAAGCTGGGACGGGTCGTGACAGCGATTCGTGATCAGGAGTCCAGGGTCCGCTTTTTGGGCTATCGCGTCGAAATGTTCAAGCTGTGGTTATTCGTATTTTCTGCCATGCTGGCCGGGATTGCCGGTGCCTTATATGTACCTCAGGTCGGCATCATCAACCCCAGTGAGTTTTCACCGTTAAATTCGTTGGAAATTGTTGTCTGGGTTGCGATGGGTGGTCGGGGTTCATTGTACGGTGCCATTATTGGTGCGGTATTGGTGAATTTCAGCAAAACCGTGTTGACCGGGTTGATGCCGGAAATCTGGCTGTTCAGTTTGGGGGCGGCATTTATTCTGGTGACCGTATTGTTACCCGATGGCATTGCCGGGTTATTGCGCAAACGGCGGGAGGCTGAGGCATGATTGATATTACTCTTGAACCGGCTAATGACGAATCCGTCAAAGTCGGTCGCCCTTTCCATGAAGGCGAAATCGATACTACGCACGGTCCCATTCTGTATCTGGAAGATGTCAGCGTCAGTTTCGACGGTTTCAGAGCGCTGAATAAACTGTCCTTGTATATTGATGATGGAGAGTTGCGGTGTCTGATCGGGCCGAATGGAGCAGGAAAGACGACCTTGATGGATGTCATTACCGGTAAGACCCGGCCGGACACCGGCGCCGTCTTTTTTGGGCAAACCATCGATTTGTTGAAAATGGATGAGGCATCTATTGCTGAAGCGGGCATTTGCCGTAAATTTCAAAAACCCAGTGTCTTTGAACAGCTCAGTGTGTTCGAAAATCTCGAATTAGCGCTGAAAGCCAATAAAAAAGTGTGGTCAACGCTGCTTTATCGCCTCAATTCGGAAGAGCTGGATAAAATTGACCATGTCCTTAAAACGATAGGTTTGTCGGAACTTAACCGGCAACGAGCCGGAGCGCTTTCACATGGACAGAAACAATGGCTGGAAATCGGCATGCTGTTGATGCAGGAACCTAAAGTCATGCTGGTAGATGAGCCGGTGGCCGGTATGACGCATCAGGAAATCGACAGAACGGCTGAGCTGTTATCGTCTCTTAAAGGAGAGCGCTCGATTGTGGTCGTAGAACACGATATGGAATTTGTCCGTTCTATTGCCAATAAAGTCACGGTATTGCACGAAGGCTCCGTGTTGACGGAAGGAACGATGGATGAAGTGCAGAATGATCCACGCGTGATTCAGGTTTATTTGGGGGAATGATGCTGACAATTACTTCGTTAGATCAATATTATGGCGAAAGTCATACATTATGGGATCTGAATCTGGATGTGCCGCAAGGTGCCTGTGTCTGTTTGATGGGGCGCAACGGTGTAGGGAAAACCACACTGCTTAAATGCATTATGGGCCTGACGCCGGTCAAAGCCGGTCAGATCCAGTTTGAAGGGCAGCCACTGGTGTCGGCAAAAGCGGAACACCGTGCCGCAATGGGAATCGGTTTCGTGCCTCAGGGCCGGGAGATTTTTCCGCTGTTGACGGTTGAGGAAAATCTGAAGACCGGACTGCGTGCCGCGCGTAAATTGGGCATCAAGTCGATACCTGACCATATTTTCGAGATATTTCCGGTGCTGAAACAAATGTTGAACCGCCGTGGTGGCGATTTATCAGGCGGTCAGCAGCAGCAATTGGCGATTGGCCGAGCCTTGGTGCTCAATCCTCGCTTGTTGATTCTGGATGAACCGACCGAAGGCATACAACCTAACATTGTCAGTGAAATCGGCGATGTGATTATGCGTTTAAACAAATCTAAAGGGATTGCATCCCCTTTAACTGCGGCTGACGTCAAGCCTAAGGATGAAGTGCATCAGGCCATCGCAAAAATCAATAAGGAACTGGGGGTGACTGTGTTGCTGGTTGAACAAAAACTACCATTCGCCCGAAAAGTAGCCGACCGTTTTTGCATCATGGAACGCGGTCGCTCAGTTGCAACCGGGGCCATGGGGGAACTCAACGAAACCATGGTCAAGCGGTATTTGACGGTTTGAACGGTGTGTTGGGTTAAGTTTACCTGAATATTAAGAACCTTCAGCCAAATTGATTTGACTCCGAGTTCTCACCTGTGTCCCGTTAGGCCGCGCCGAGCACTGGTGATTTTGCCGAGAATAGCCCGTTAGGGGAGCGGCAGGGATGCCGCTCGTTTTCGGAGGGCTAGGGATAGCCTTTCCGAAAACCCTCGGCAAAATCGTCAGCGCGCAGGATGCAGCGGCCTTCGGGTGTCTTTTCTTTTGGATACTTTTCTTTGGACAAGCAAAGACAAAATCGGCGGGAACGATTTTGAACAGCTTTAGCTGGCCCGAAGGGCGAAACCCAAGGATGGGTTTCGTAGCAGTATCGCGGTTGTCGGTCCGCGAACCGACTCTAAATAAGCGGCGCGATAGCGACACAAAACCTTCTTCGGACTTCAAATAAACTGAAGCTTAAATGTAGGTTAGTTTATTAATTATTCAGTGTGGGTAGCTGGCATGCATGTTTTTCGAAATCTAACAATTAACACCATGGCTTTGAAATGTTGGGTTGGCTATCGCCAACCACACCCTACACGGTGCATTAACTTTGCTTTGTTGTTCCTCTAAAAGGAAGTCATGGCTAATCAGTTAAAATTTTATCTTGTTGAAACGATGATCTGATAGCGAATTGATATACCATAACAGGTGTGCCGTATGTTTTTATCATCCGGACTTTCAGATGCGGCACCCTGTTTTTAACCTGTTTTTGATCCACGAGGTGAATCTATGAAATTTAAATTGACTGAAACTGCAGCGCTCGCTGTGCTGTTTATTTTACCATTATCCGTATCTGCGCATACCGGCTTGGGTGTGGTTCATGATTTTGAACAGGGATTCGGGCATCCATTTTCCGGTGCGGATCATCTTTTGGTGATGTTTGCGATTGGACTCTGGGCAACTTCCCAGCAAGGCCTTTCAATATGGGTATTGCCGCTGGTGTTCCTGTCGGTAATGGCATCAGGTGCCTTGCTTGCATTTTCGGGTATGCCATTGATGGTTCCGGAAATCTGGATTGCTCTGTCGGTATTGGCTTGTGGTGTTATCGTCTGGCGCAATTGGCAGATAAAACTGGCTTGGGCGGCTGCTTTGACAGGGCTTTTTGCTTTGAGTCACGGCTATGTTCATGCCGCAGAGATCAGTGCCGAGGCCGACAAAATCGGCTATGCGGCAGGTTTTTTAATCGCAACAGCCGTTTTACATGGCTTGGGATTACTGACCGGTCTGTTAAGTCCCGGTTTGCTCAAATTTGCCAGAACAGGCTTGGGTTTGATCTACACAGCGGTCGGCCTCACGTTGTTGGTGGCGGGTGTTTGATCAGGGCATTGCATCAAACCGGGCTGTTTCTTCCAGCATTGGGTTATCAGAGAGTCAGATTTCGGGTTCTGGCTGGCAGGCTGAGTTAGCACTGGTTTTTGAACGGACGAAAGACAGGACGGTGTTGTCCGGCCGCAAATACAAAGGGCCGTTGACGGTACAGCGGCCTTTTTATCCTGAGGGTGATGCGTGCCATGTTTACGTGCTGCATCCTCCGGGTGGCGTCGTTGCAGGAGACAGGCTGACTATCGATGTTGACGTTAAGGCAGGCAGTCATGCTCTGATCACGACACCGGCAGCTGGAAAGTTCTATCGCAGTGAGGGTGATTTTGCACGGCAGGCATTTAATTTGTCAGTGGCCACAGGGGCTTGTCTGGAATGGCTGCCGCAGGAAAATATTATCTACGAAGGCGCGCGCTTGTCTTCCGAGATTGCGATCAATCTTGAACCTGGGGCGAAAATGATTGCCTGGGAAATCAATGTTTTGGGCCGGCCCGCTGCCAGAGAGGCTTTTACCAGCGGTGAAGCCGATTTACAGTGGCGTATTTTTCGTGATCGCCAGCCTTTTTTTCTGGAACGTTCACGCCTGGATGCAAAGTCATTTGCAGCCCGATGGGGGCTCAACGGCCAGTCGGCCTGCGGTATTCTGGTTGCCGGTCCTGCTTCAGCGCAAGCACTGGCAGACGTGCAGGCGTTAATAGGAGATGATCCTGACCGGGGCGTTACCCGAATTGATGATATGTTGATTTGCAGAGCCATAGATGCCCGAGCGGATTTGTTACGACTGTTTTTTAACCGGGTTTGGACTTTGATTCGTCCGGACGTTACCGGTAAACCGGTGTGCTCTCCACGGATCTGGGCGACCTGAGCATTGATGTAAATCTAACCGGTTCAAGAGCATCAGTTGACAACCCCGTCATCCATCATCTAACCTCAAATAATCTCCATTAAACCATGCCATAGCGACAGGTATCACTATGCAATTAACACCACGCGAAAAAGACAAGTTGCTCATTTTTACTGCAGCCTTATTAGCAGAACGCCGAAAGGCGCGGGGCTTGAAACTCAATTACCCGGAAACGGTCGCTTTTATTTCCGCTGCCATTATGGAAGGTGCGCGAGATGGCCGGACTGTCGCAGAACTGATGGAATTCGGCAGAACACTGCTGAACCGTAATGATGTCATGGAGGGGGTTTGCGAGATGCTGCCCGATGTTCAGGTTGAGGCCACATTTCCGGACGGTACCAAATTGGTAACCGTCCATAATCCCATTGAATAAATAGGTTACGCCATGATACCCGGTGAAATCATCACAGCTGACGGCGATATCGAACTCAACGCCGGACGTAAAACCATCCGTTTAATTATCTCCAATACAGGCGACCGGCCAATACAGGTCGGTTCGCATTATCATTTTTCTGAAACCAATCCGGCATTGACTTTTGATAGAGCCAAAGCACTGGGGTTTCGTCTCGATATTCCGGCCGGCACAGCCGTCCGTTTTGAGCCAGGTCAAGAACGTGAGGTCCAACTCACTGCTTTTGGCGGTTTGCGCAGAATCTACGGTTTTCGTCAGGAAGTCATGGGCGCATTGGAGGACAGTCATGAGTAAAATAAGCCGTCAGGCCTATGCCGATATGTTTGGGCCGACTACCGGCGATAAGGTTCGTTTGGCCGATACCGGACTGTTTTTGGAAGTTGAAGACGATCGCACGATTTATGGGGATGAAGTCAAATTCGGCGGCGGCAAAGTCATTCGGGATGGCATGGGGCAAAGCCAAATTGATTCATCGAAAGCGATGGATCTGGTGATTACCAATGCCTTGATTGTCGATTATTGGGGCATCATAAAAGCGGATGTCGGCGTCAAAAATGGCCGTATCGCGGGAATAGGCAAAGCGGGCAATCCCGATGTGCAGGACGGTGTCGATATCATCATCGGACCCGGTACCGAGATAATCGCCGGAGAAGGTCAGATACTGACGGCGGGCGGTATCGATGCGCATATCCATTTTATTTGTCCGCAGCAGATAGAAGAAGCGCTGATGTCCGGTGTGACCACCATGCTGGGCGGCGGCACGGGACCCGCGACCGGCACCAACGCGACAACCTGTACGCCGGGTCCCTGGAACATTCACCGCATGCTACAGTCGCTGGACGGTCTGCCGATGAATTTCGGCTTGCTCGGCAAAGGTAATGCCAGCTTGCCAGGCGCGCTGGAAGAACAGATCCGTGCCGGTGTGATGGGCTTGAAACTTCATGAGGATTGGGGGTCCACGCCTGCGGCCATCGATTGCTGTTTATCGGTGGCGGAACGTTTCGATGTTCAGGTGGCCATTCATACCGACACCTTAAATGAATCCGGTTTTGTCGAGGATACGTTCGCCGCATTTAAAGGCCGGACTATCCATACTTATCATACCGAAGGGGCAGGCGGCGGCCATGCGCCGGATATCATCAGAGCGTGTGGTCAGGGCAATGTGTTGCCGTCTTCGACCAATCCGACCCGGCCTTATACCATTAATACCGTGGATGAGCATCTGGATATGCTGATGGTCTGTCACCATCTTGATCCTGGCATTCCCGAAGATGTAGCCTTCGCCGAATCACGCATTCGCCGCGAAACGATTGCTGCCGAGGATATTCTGCATGATCTGGGTGCTTTTTCGATGATTTCATCCGATTCTCAAGCCATGGGCCGGGTCGGTGAGGTCGTCATTCGCACCTGGCAGACTGCGCACAAAATGAAAGCCCAGCGCGGCAGCCTGGCAGAAGATAACGGAAAAAATGATAATTTTCGTATCAAACGTTATATCGCCAAATATACGATCAACCCGGCGATCAGTCATGGCATTGCTCATGAAGTCGGCTCAATCGAAGTGGGAAAGCTGGCTGATTTGGTGCTTTGGCAACCGGCATTTTTCGGTGTCAAACCCAGTCTGATTTTAAAAGGCGGATTCATTGCGGCGGCGCCGATGGGCGACCCTAATGCCTCTATCCCGACACCGCAGCCGGTTCATTACCGCCCCATGTTCGGGTCTTTGGGAGATGCCGCGGCAGCCACATCAATGATTTTCTTGCCTGAAGCTGCCGTTGATGCGGATGTGGCCACTGCTTTAAGGCTGAAAAAAATCATCGGCATCGTATCTGGCACCCGAACGATCGGCAAAAAGGATTTAATCCACAATCATTATCAACCGGTGATGGAAGTCGATCCACAAACCTATTCCGTCCGGGCTGACGGAATGCTGTTGACCTGCGAACCTGTTGATATTCTGCCCATGGCACAACGGTATTTTTTGTTTTGATCGCGGAATAACGGGAGTAAACCCGTTGCCGGGAATTGGTAGAGATCAAAATGAATAAGTTGTAGGATGCTGCCGACGCTAGGAGGCGTATTATTCGGGTTGATGGGAATTTGTTAACTTATGAACCGGTGGAGCGAAGGCTTGTCGTTTGCTTGACGCCCGCGACTTTTTAAAACGGAGCTCACTTTGTTAGTTGGCGTCGCCCCGGCATGGATTGCCGGGGGCCAGAAGCCATGGATGGCGTTGGACTTTCATAGTATTGTGATCCGGGTTTAGGCAATCTCCGCTGTGTAATGACGGCGTTGATGTACTAATGCGATTTTTATGGTGTCGCTATCGCGACGGCTGCTTTAATGTCGGTCCGAGAACCGACATTAAAAGAATCGTCGCGATAGCGACACGATAAAAACGATGGCGATTATTTGTCTGAGTCCGTTGGGTTACGGCTATCGCCTAATCCAACCTACATAACTACAAAATTGAAGATGCTAAAACTCACCGAAACCACAACAACAAACGAACAACCCGACGATACCCTGACTCTGCCCTATGACGCCCGTCAAAAATCAAGACAACCTGCGGTTACTCAAGGGGGAAGGCACGTTGGCGTATTTTTGCCTCGCGGTCAAACCTTGCGCCATGGTGCAATATTGACCAACAGCCAGGGCTTCAAGGTGCGAGTCGATGCGGAACCGGAAGAACTGTCGGTTGTTAAATGCGAAGATCCATTATTATTGGCAAGAGCTTGCTATCATCTCGGTAACCGCCATATTGCCTTGCAAATACTGCCTAACGAATTGCGGTATTTGGCCGATCATGTGCTTGACCAAATGCTGGTTGGCTTGGGTTTGACCGTTGAACACGAAATTCTTCCTTTTGAACCTGAATCCGGTGCTTATCATGGTCATGGGCACTGATCTTTCGCTGCCCAGGCTGCTACAACTGGTCAGTCCCGGTTTGCCTATTGGTATGTACAGTTATTCCCAGGGCTTGGAAAGAGCTGTGAACGATGGTTGGATAGTGACTGATGAGGACGCTGCCGCCTGGTTGAAGGGGTTGCTTGGTGAGGCTTTGGCCCGTGTCGATGCGCCCATTTTGGCGCGTTTGTACGATGCCTGGCATCACGATGACCATCAAGCCGTCTCCTACTGGAGTCAGATTCTGATGGCTTATCGGGAAACGGCCGAGTTGCGTAGCGAAGATCGTCAAACCGGCCAAGCTTTGGCTCGTTTGCTGGATAAGCTGGAAATCGTTGAAGCACAAGCCTGGTTGCGGCGACCTGATGCGACGTTGGCGACATTATTCAGCTTGGCGGCAGTACGATGGCATATCACCAAAACCGATGCGATTGCCGGCTATCTTTGGGGCTGGTTGGAAAACCAGGTCTTGTGCGCGGTAAAATTGGTGCCGCTAGGCCAAGTGGCGGGTCAAAGATTACTGATGCAGTTAGCTGCGCTACTTCCAGAAATGGTCAATCAGGCAATCACTGTCGGCGATGACGAAATAGGCGGGAGTGTATTTGGATTGGCTTTGACCAGTAGTCGGCATGAAATGCAATATTCGCGATTATTTCGTTCCTGAAATTATTTAAAACCAACGTTTTATTGAGAGACATAAAATGAATGACAAACAAGTATTAAGAGTAGGCATAGGCGGTCCGGTGGGTTCCGGTAAAACGGCGTTAGTTGACGCGCTGTGTAAAAAAATGCGCGATAACTTTGAGATCGGTGTCGTGACTAACGATATTTACACGCGAGAAGATCAGCAATTTTTAATTCGCAGCCAGGCCTTGCCGGAAGAACGGATCATGGGTGTGGAAACAGGCGGTTGTCCCCATACTGCAATCCGCGAAGATGCCTCCATGAATCTGGCGGCTGTAGAAGAATTGTGCGAACGCATGGGCAACCTTGATTTCGTCATGGTCGAGAGCGGTGGCGATAACCTGAGTGCGACATTCAGTCCCGAATTAGCCGATCTGACACTTTATGTGATTGATGTGTCGGCAGGCGACAAAATTCCCCGGAAAGGCGGGCCGGGCATTACCCGTTCCGATTTGCTGGTGATCAACAAAATCGATCTCGCGCCTTATGTCGGGGCGTCGTTGGAAGTTATGGACCGGGATGCCAAAAAAATGCGCGGCGAAAGGCCTTTCATATTTACCAATCTGAAAACCGGCCATGGCCTTGCCGATGTGGAAGCCTTTATTATCAAAGCGGGCATGTTGAGCTGATTTGAGAGTGAATGAACTCTAATGAAGTTAGGGTAATGACATTTACCGCCTCCTTACAGAGCTATGGCGCGCCTACGCGGCGGCTTGTTGCAATTCGCGCACCTTGCCCGAGGCTTGCAGGTTGGGCAGGGTTTTCAGTTCCTCCGGTGCTTCGATAGTTTTAACGAAACGGGTGCTGAAGGTGTCGGTGGCGAAGTGGAACTCGCCCATCGCAGAAGATGTGCCGTCGGCGCGGGTTAAGCTGCCTTCGCGGGCCAGGGTGTTGCCGTTCGTGAGGCGTTGGTTTTTGAGCGTGTGGGCGAGGTTCAGCGAGACGATTCTGGCGTCTTCAAGTGTAATCAATTCGTTTTGACCGGTGATTCCGTTTTGGTCGGCATCGCGCCAGAGTCTGAGTTCGGCAAAGGCCGGGTCAGACGCATCGAGGATGCCATCGCCGTTGCTGTCCAATGCGGCCAGGGTGAGTGAATAGGGTCAGGTCATGCAATCACGCATTTTGTATATATCCTTGCTTGCTGCTTTAGTCGAATGCTTGATTGCAAGACTTGACCCCACCTTTTCAGGGGATGTGTTCCTTTATAAAGGAAAAGATTTTCTTGTGACTGGCAATATTAAGCTTCATCCCCTGTCCTCAATTGAAAAGGAAGTAGTCGCATTCGGGTGCGATTTGGATCAATGGTAAGCAATGCGCCGTTTTCCAATTCGGATGCCATTTGCCGCAAGGCAGCGATGACCTGCAATCCGATCACGTCCGGGCTGACATCCTCGGCACGAATTTGCACGACGCTGGGCTTCTTGCCATGCGTGGCGGCAAGGATCGCGCTGAAGTCCAAATCATGTGTGAGGACCACATAGTCATTCGCGTTGGCGTAAGCCATGATTTTCGAATCCGGAGCATTTTTTTCGCCCAGCGTTGACCAATGCTCAGCCTCAATGCCAGCATTGACTAACAATCCGATCCAGCGCGGGGACAGGTTCATATCGACGAGCAGCTTCATGCGGAGGCTAGTACGACCTCGCGTTCTTCGGCTAGCCAGGCAGCGTAACGAAGCGCCTGCATGATGTCTTCGCGCTCAAGGTAGGGGTAATCGGCGAGAATTTCATCGACGCTGTGTCCCGCACCGATTTGTCCCACAACCATGCCGACCGTGACGCGCATTCCACGGATACAGGCTTTGCCACCCATCACATCGGGTTCTTGGGTGATGCGAGTCAGTTGTCCCATGCTCTACTCCTTATCGAAACTCATTGTCATAGTAGTAGAGTGAGAATATGGTTTCAAGAACTATTTGTAAGAATAGAAGCGCCTTGATTCTGTGTGCCGCAGAGATAACGTGACAAGGCTTCTCAAAAATCTCCGTTTTCAAGAACAACTTATAAAAGGATTTTCAGCTTATCCATGCGTACCAATAAGAATAAACGGTTGAGAAACAGGCGCTATACGATTTACCGGCAATGAACAGGGTTAGGCTTGCATTAATG
>JAGXSU010000075.1 GCA_018333785.1 Methylomicrobium sp.
AAAACGCCCGGCGGTTCGTCGGCCGGTTCGGCGGCAGCGACAGCGGCAGGTCTGGCCGCCATGACAGTGGGATTGGAGACCTCGATCGACTCGGCACAGATTATTGCGCCAGCGGGTATTGCAGGTGTCGTCGCACTCAAGCCGACTGTTGGTTTGGTCAGTCGCACAGGTGTGTTGCCCGTAGCTAAATCACAGGATTCGCCAGGCCCTATCACGCGGACTGTTTATGATGCTGCCGCTGCGTTGGGAGTCTTGGCGGGTTCCGATCCTGGCGACGATGCTACTTCGGAGATACCGAATGTACCGGATTACCTCTCGGGTCTCTCGCCAGCAGCATTAAGCGGCAAGCGAGTTGCCGTTATCGCATCTACGGTAGGACCTTACCCTGCCGTGGTCAGCGCGCTTCAGGGGCTGGGTGCCACAGTTGTCGTCAAAACAGTTGGTACGCCTAATCCAAATCCTCCCAGTACCGTTACCCGGGAGTTCAAGCGTGATTTAAACAGTTATTTGTCAACCGTTCGAGGCAGTGGTGCCAAGTCATTACAGGCAATCATTAGCTACAATGACGCTCATCCTGTCGAGGGGTTGAAGTACCAGCAGAGCGAACTTATCAGTGCTCAGGAAGTGAATTTGTCCGATCCGGTCGTAAATTCCATTTACGAGTCTGATAAGCTCTTAGGGCAAGTTTCCAATCAGGAACTGATTGATACAATCCTGACTAACGGAACACCCGATGATATCACCGATGATTTTGTCGCCATTGTTGTACCCAGTGGCAACGCGTTGGTTGGAATCGCCGACCGGGCCGGTTATCCTGTCCTGACCGTACCTGCAGGTTATGGCACGGGCAACGCGGGCCGTAACCCGATAGGCGTCATGTTCGTAGGCACTGCCTTTAGCGAGGATAAACTCCTTGCTGCGGGCTATGCCTTTGAGCAAGCGACCAATGTGCGGCTTGCGCCAAGTTTTACAAACCCCAGTATGTGGCGCTGTGTGGCAGGAAGCACGTTCTATTCTCCATATAAATGTCATCCTGGTGACCTCGAGAGCGAAAAGGTCTTTTAGTATGAAATGCCGCTACAAGAAGGGTCTTTGGACCTGACTTGTGGCGGCTTAAACTAAAATCGAAGCGAAGTTAACAAGATGATCACTCAACCCCATCTTTCGTGTAAATAGCGAATTAAGTAAACGGCAATTTTAAAGGTGCTGCAAAGCCGCCGTCCTTGAGCGCAAAATTTACCCGGTATTTTTCTATTATCCCTGCAAATTTGAGAAGTTTTTCCTGCGCTCCAATTTCTCTATATTCATTTTAATGGGCAACCTGGATCCGTCTTGTTGTTGACTCACAACTACTCCCAGCTTATATTTCCCTCCAACGATAACAAGGTTTTATTAAATTGAAGCAGTGGAGTTGACGCTATGAATATAAGTTTTAGTCGGAATGCAAAGATCGTTGTCGCCCTTTTTCTTGGTAACTGCTTGCTGCTGTTGAACGGATGCCGAAAAAGCTCCCATGATTTCGAGGGTAGCGGCGGAAGCCACGAAGTTCATTGGCGCGGGTCGTTCAATGACTCCTGCCGGGATGTCACGACCGACCGGAACGACAATCTCATAGCGGAATGCAAAGACGAGCGTGGGCGCTGGCATAAGCGATTCCTCTCCGAACGCAGCTGCTCATCGCATCGGGCCGACAACCAAAACGGCCATCTCGTATGCAGTAACAGTAGTGGCGGATTTGGTGGCAGCGGCGGTAGTCACCATGAGCAATGGAATGGCTCGTTCAAGGGTTCTTGTCAGGATATAAAAGTGGACGGATCCGGAAACTTGAATGCCAGTTGCAAGAACAAGAGCGGTCGTAGAGAACGTGCATTTCTGTCTAGCCGCGACTGCAGATCACATCAGGCAGGTAATAACAACGGGAAACTCGTATGCGAAAATTAGTTCTACACACCTCAGTGTCAGGATAATTGTCGCCTCTAAAATTTTATAGTTACCTTCGTTCCGGCAATCTCTGCCGGGATGACGCCTCAGCCTCACGTGACAGTGCTTTATTAAATGGGTTTGCCACCGTTTACGCAGACGCTGTGGCGGCTAAATTGCCTTGGTAAGCGTTTTTCTTGGCCAGATATTCATTTACAAAAGCCTGCATCGACTCTGCTTCAAAACCATTGGTCACACTGATCGCCAGTTTTTTAAAGCCTGCCCCTACCACCTCATCGCCACTGTTGATCTGGAAATGCAAATAAGCCGATGCACGCTTGCCGTTGACTTCTATTTTCGGTTCCAACATTTTAACGGATGCTTGGTGAAAATTAAGATGATCGAATGTGAGCGTCATACTTTCGTATATCACTAACGGCCTGTTGATATTAAAAGTCACATTTTCCTTGGCTAATAACGGAACCAATACATAGGGAAAGTTCTGTCCCGAGAAAGCTACATAATCGCGAATAAAGCTTTCAATCAATGTTGAATCTCGACTCATCTTTCCTGAGCGTTCGACTTGCAAATAGGGTTTTCCTTGGCTATCGGTCACATCAAACCGTTCGGCTTCGGTGTCGGGAAAGTTTAATAACAGGCCATGTCCGACCATACCGGCAAAGACAAAGTGCATATTTTGGCTAAGGCCATACTTTTCCAATACCAGTGAAAACAGTAAATCGCCCGGCACGCAAAAACGTTTGGCATCGACATCGTGTAAAGGGTTGAAATCATGCGCCACTTCTTTGGCGAACATGCTGGCATGTTCGGCGGCAATCGTGATATTGCCATTCTGCATATTATAAAAGTCTTTTAAAAACATATTCTTATTTGCTGGTTCAGGTTCTGGTGGTAATTGTAACATACATTTTATAGGGCTCACTTAATGCTGCCAACGCAAACTAATGGTCCATTTCTTTCCTTAGGTCGCCGTCTCTTTTCTCAACAACAGGGCCGTTGCTGCAACAGACTGATAAAAAATGTTTTTCTTAGGTTTTGGATAAAGTCTGTATGTCATAGAATGTGAACTTAAACGCTTTAGTTTTAATCCTCTCAAAATGCGGTCAATTGTAAACAAATGAGTACTCCTACTGTTCAAGACATTGCCAGGCAAAGCCGCGTTGCGGCACGCCAGTTATCATCAGCGCCTGAGTCATTGCGCAATCTTGCCCTGGCTAAAATGGCGGACGCGCTTGAGTCGGTTAAGCATCAGGTGCTGGAAATTAATGCGCAGGAAATCATCAAAGCCCGGGATGAAGGGCAATCGGAGGCGATGATCAAGCGTCTGACGATAGATGACAAAACCTTTCAATACATGCAGTCCCGATTAAAAAAAGTAGCGCAACTGCCGGACCCACTCAATCGGATATTGGCAGGACATACTAATCCTGAAGGGCTTCGGGTCTACAAAAAATCGGTGCCGCTAGGGGTCATCGGCATTATTTATGAGTCGCGCCCAAATGTTACAACCGATGCGGCCAGCGTGTGTATAAAAAGTGGTAATGCAGTCATCTTACGCGGCGGATCGGAAGCGCTGCTGACCAACACAGTACTCACCGATGCGATGATAGTCGGCGCTGTTAACGCAGGACTGCCGGAACACGCGATTCAGATCATACCGATACCCGGTCACGAATCGGTGGGTGAACTGCTCAAAATGGATGACTATATCGATGTGCTGATTCCGCGTGGTGGGAAAGGGCTGATCAAGCGCATTGCCGAAGGCACGCGTATTCCTGTTATTAAACATTACGATGGGATTTGCCATCTCTATATCGCAGCCGATTCAAACCCGGAGCAAGCTGTCGCCATCGCGATTAATTCCAAATGCCAAAGCGTTCAGGTCTGTAACGCCCTGGAAACGCTGTTAGTCGATCAACATTGTGCCGAACATCTGTTGCCGCTGCTTCATATGGCAATGGTTTCTAACAAAATTGAACTGCGTGGCTGTGAACTGACGCAAAAGCTAATGCCCACTATTTCACCAGCGACAGAAGAAGACTGGCATACCGAATATCTGGCGCCAATCCTTTCGGTCAAGATCGTCAACGATATCGATGACGCCATTGACCATATTAACCACTATGGATCAGGTCATACCGACGGCATTGTGACGCAAAGCCTGAAGTTGGCCCGGCAATTTGAAGAGCAGATTGATTCAGCCTCCGTCATGATTAACGCCTCAACAAGATTGTCAGGTGGTGGCGATTATGGTTTGGGGGCGGTAGTCGGCATCAGCACCGATAAACTGCATGTGCGGGGTCCGGTCGGACCCGACGAGCTGACGACTTACAAATGGGTGGCTTATGGGGATGGGCATTTAAGAAATTAGAAAACAGCTTGTATTTTGTAACTACTCGCTCGCTTTGAATTAAGGGTGTAGGTGCTTGATTTCAAAAGAGGCATCAATACATCCCTGTAGCTCTCTGCAACATCCCTGTTGCAGAAGCCTTTTCAATCAAGCACCTACAACTAAAGTTGGAGGGTGTGAACAGATACTGTTTTTTGATGAACTGTTCGCGTGAGTTGTTGAAAGAATAGTAACGCTGTCATTCCGGCATGGATTGCTGGCCCTAAGACGGCGCTTAGGGCGAATGGATCGTATTGAATTGACAGGCTAAGCTTAATCGATTCTTTCCAGCGC
>JAGXSU010000076.1 GCA_018333785.1 Methylomicrobium sp.
TTGTCGATGGCTCGTCCGCATTGACGACACACCGCCGTATCACTCGTGCTGACGACGGTGATCACCAAGCCTTTATTGGTTTGTTCGTAGCTTTCTACTCGGACATTGGGTAAATCGAGTGGTATTTGGATTTGCGGTTGATTCATCGGTATTCAAAGAAAAGTGGTGTTTTTCCGGCATTTTATATCAGACTCCGATTTCGGTCCTCTGGCATACTATATGTTGTGGTCTCCACGGGAAATCCGGAAGAGCCCAGATTTTTCGGAAACTGAATGTTTCGCGTGTAATCGATGCATTAATAATAATTAACCGGGTTGGCTATAAATCGTTTTATTTGACCAAGCAATTTCCATCTTTTTTGAGATTTTACCCCGATGCAATTTAAATCCGTTCAAGATTTTCTGGAACATGTTCAGCAGGAACTGAATGCAAACCGCCTTATTTTGCCGACCCTGCCGGATATTGCTATAAAGGTCAGAGATACCGTCAATAAGGGCGAAGCAACTGCCCATGATCTGGCGAATATGATTGTGACCGATGCGGCCTTGTCTGCAAGGCTTATTCAAGTTGCAAACAGCCCTTTGTACCGGGGCTCGAATGAAATTAAGAATATTCAGACAGCGGTAACCCGCCTGGGACATAAAACCCTTAAATCGTTGATAACCAGTTTGGTTATGCAACAAATGTTTAATCCCACATCAAATAATTTAAAACAATATTTCCGGGAAACTTGGGAGCAAAGTGTTAATGTATCGGCTATCAGCCGGGCACTGGCCGCCTTTGTGCCCCATTTAAATCCTGATGAAGCAATGCTGGCTGGATTGATTCATCAAATTGGCAAACTGCCTATTTTAATGCTGGTTGAAAAAATGCCCGAGTTCAGTGACAGTCCTTCACGGCTCTCAAAACTATTGGAAAAAGCCCATCCTGCGATTGGAAAAATGATTATGCAAAACTGGATTTTTCCTGAAGAGCTGAAAGCGGTGCCTTATCAATACATTAATTTCACTTACGATTCGGGGCCTAAAGCCGATTATGTCGATCTGGTCCAGGTTGCCTTTTTGCAAAGCATTGCAGGAACAGATCACCCGGCTACCCGGGTCGACTGGTCAACCGTACCGGCATTTGCCAAGTTGGGTATTGCGCCTGACTCTGAAATTTTGGAAATTGAGGGCGTTTCTGAAGAAATTGAATTAGCACAAATGCTCCTTAACTAAATCAGCAACACAAAGCGAAGCAATGACCGACACTCACTCTTTTAAAAGCTTCAGGCGACTGGGCACCATAACTATCATCGCCGTTTATTTCTTGATCCTCGTTGGCGGCATTGTGCGAGCTTCCGGTGCCGGAATGGGCTGCCCCGATTGGCCTACCTGCTTTGGATCTTGGGTACCACCCACCGATGTTAGTCAGCTACCTGATAATTATCAAACCCTCTATGCCGAACGGGGTTATAAAAACACAACGTTTAATCCGATAAAAACCTGGACCGAATACCTAAACCGCCTAAGCGGCGTCACGATAGGCATTTTAATTCTGGCAACCGCCTGGGCATCGCGCATTTATTTAAAGACGGATAAAACCGTTTTTTATTTATCGTGCTCGGTGGTTTTGATCGTCGGTTTTCAAGGCTGGCTGGGATCAGCCGTTGTCGCCAGCAACCTTAAACCGCTGATCATCACACTGCATATGATGCTGGCACTGTTTATCGTGGCATTACTGATTTATGTGATCGCCCGATCTCAACACACCACGTTGCAAACCCTATCCATAGCCCAATTACCTCCCCAATTTAAAACGGTAATCAAAGTTGCGATGGGCATGACTTTAGTGCAGATTTCCATGGGCACTCAGGTTCGTGAAGTGGTTGATCTGATTGCAAATCAGCACAGTTATATTGACAGGCAATTCTGGCGCGATGATTTGCCGTTCATCTTTTATGTTCACCGTTCATTTTCGTCACTTATTCTATTCACCAATTTATGGCTGGGCTGGAAATTATTCAAACTAACGGATAAAAACAGCGCATTACAGCAACTCGGCATTCTTTTGGCCAGTTGTGTCGTTATTGCAATCTTAGCTGGTGTTTCTCTGGATAGATTAGGTTTTCCGGCATTCGCTCAACCGATACACTTATTGATGGCCAATCTCATTTTCGGCGTTCAGTTTTTGATTTATATCTGCCATAAGTACGCCAGTGAATCCCAGGCCAGGCCGTTAACTCACGATTCATTCAGAAATCAAATTGACGTGTAAGCAACCGAATCCAAAGCCACTCCCTTCCGCTCGATGGATCAGCGCTGAGCGCAGACTTGCTGCCAGGTCGGATGATTTTGCACTTCGGTCAATGCCAAATCCAGTAACCTGATGCCCGGTTCAGTCCTGTGCCAGGTTGAAGCGCCGGAGGGATGAGGCAGCGGTATCGCTTCAGTGGTATGCCCGTGATAAGTGACCTGATGAAGTTTGCCAATCACTTCGTTCAGCTTTTTGACCGGCATCAACTGACTGATGGCAAGTTTACCAACCGGCAAAATAAGCGCCGGTCTGAGTAACTCGATTTCAGAATGCAGCCAACGCGCACAGTTATCGATTTCGGCAAGACTCGGAACACGGTCTCCGCCCTTGGGATTCTTGCCCGGAAAACAACGGCACACGGCCGCCATGTAAACTCGCTGCCGGAAAGAGGCTTCATCGAGGCAGATACGCTCGAACCATTTGAACAGCGTTTTGCCTGCGGTCCAGGCAAAGGGCTTGCCATAAATACCTTCTTTATCGCCCGGTGCCTGACCTATCAATAAAATAGGTGACAGTATCGGACTGCCGCTGACAACCGGGCCTTTCATATCAGGACAGGCACTGCAAGCAGACAAAGCCACGCGGTGTTCCAGCAGCAGGTATTCGGATTTAATCATCGCTTACAACGCAATCTCAATACCGACCGGACAGTGATCCGAACCCAAAATATCCGGCAGAATAAAAGCCTGCCTGACCTTGTCGATCAGTGTCTGGCTGGTCAAAACGTAATCAATCCGCCACCCGATGTTTTTTACCCTGGCATTGGCCCGGTAACTCCACCAACTGTAGGCAACTGTATCCGGATGAAAATGACGAAAAGTATCGACCCATCCAGCCTCGACCATGCGGCTAAATCCGTCAATTTCAACCTGCGTATAACCGGACGATTTATTGTAGTTGGCCTTAGGGCGGGCAATATCGATTTCCTGGTGCGCCACATTAAAGTCTCCACAGGCAATCACGGGCTTTTTGCTTTGCAATTGCTGCAGGTAAGCTAGAAACTCACCATCCCAAACCTGTCTGTAATCGAGCCTTGACAGGGCTTCGCCGGAATTGGGCACATAGACATTCAGTAAATAAAACCCCTCGAACTCGGCAACAATGACGCGCCCTTCCCTGTCATGTTCTGCTATCCCGATATCACGGATAACTTGCAGCGGCTCTTGCCGGGATAAAATCGTTACGCCGGAATACCCTTTACGTTCAGCACAATTGGAATAGATGTGATAGCCGTTGATACCTTCCAGCACTTTGTCGATCTGTTCGGTCTGCGCCTTGGTTTCCTGAAGCAAGATGCAATCTGCATCAAGTTGAGCCAGCGTCTCGGCAAAGCCTTTACCTTGTATGGCGCGAATACCGTTAACGTTCCATGAAATGATTTTCATCTATAAATTCCGGGTGTGGGTAGTAAAAGAAATTTTGAATCTGTGTAACTACTCGTTCGCTTTGAATTAAGGATGTAGGGCTTGATTTCAAAGGACGCTTAAATACGTCCCTGTAGCTCTCTGCAACATCCCTGTTGCAGAAGCCTTTTCAATCAACCACCTACA
>JAGXSU010000077.1 GCA_018333785.1 Methylomicrobium sp.
CTCGGCGCCGGTTCCCGTGGCGATCGCCATCGGCACGAAACCGAACGAGGCCACTAATGCGGTCATCAGCACCGGCCGCAGCCGCGTCAAAGCGCCCTCAACAATCGCTTTGTCCAGCGGCTTGCCTTCGTCGCGCAGGCCCCGGATAAAGGCAATCATGACCAGTCCGTTCAGCACCGCGACGCCCGACAGCGCGATGAAGCCGACCGCCGCCGAAATCGACATCGGAATGTCGCGCAGCCAAAGCGCGACCAAGCCGCCGGTCAACGCAAAAGGAATGCCGCTAAACACCAGCAAACCGTCCTTAAAATTGCCGAACATCATGAACAGCAAGGTAAAGACCAGCAGCAAAGCCACCGGCACCACGATCTCCAAGCGCTGCGTTGCCGATTGCAGTTGCTCGAATTGCCCGCCCCAGGTGGTCCAGTATCCCGCCGGAATCTTGACTTGCTGTTGCAGCCGTTGTTCGGCCTCGGCAACGAACGAACCGATGTCGCGGCCACGCACGTTGGAAGTTACCACGATCCGGCGCTTGCCGTTCTCCCGGCTGATTTGGTTGGGCCCTGGAGCTAATTCAAGGCTTGCGACTTCGGCAAGAGGAATATAAGTCACTCTGTTGTTGCCTTGCGTTCGCGGTAATGAAATCGGCAAACGTTTGATCGCTTCCAGATCGCTACGCAGGTTATCCGGCAGACGCACGATAATATCGAAACGCCGGTCGCCCTCGAACAATTTGCCGGCTTCGGTCCCACCGATCGCGGTGGCCACCGCATCCTGCACATCGCCGATGTTCAAGCCGTAACGCGAAGTTTTATCCCGGTCGATATTGACCGCCAGCATCGGCAATCCTGTCGTTTGTTCGACTTTGACCTCCGATGCGCCGGCGATTTTTTCCATGACCGCCGAAATTTCAGTCGCCGTGTCATTCAACACCTTCATATCATCGCCAAATACTTTGACCGCAACGTCGCTGCGTACGCCTGAAATCAGCTCGTTGAAGCGCAGCTGGATGGGCTGGGAAAATTCGTAAATGTTGCCAGGGAGCTTATTTGCCGCAGCCTGTATCGCCGACAGCAGTTCGTCCCTTGTTTTATCAGGTTCAGGCCATTGCTCGCGTGGTTTGAGCATGATGTAACCATCCGAGATATTGGGCGGCATCGGATCTGATGCGATCTCAGCGGTACCTGTCCGCGCAAATACCCGGTCGATTTCCGGGAACTGCTGTTTCAAGGACACTTCAATCTGCTGCTGCATGGCGGCCGATTGCGACAAACTGGTGCCGGGGAGGCGCAGCGCCTGAATAGCGAAATCGCCTTCATTCAAGCTTGGCACGAATTCACTGCCCATGCGTGTAGCCAATAAGCCGGATAGGATCACCGTCACGACAGTAAAGGTTAATACCACCGGCTTGTTGCTCATGACGCTAGCCAGCACCGGCGCATAAAAACGCTTGGCCGTCTGCATCAGCACATTTTCTTTCTCGGCCACTTTGTCGCCGATGAACAGCGCCACTGCCGCCGGGATAAACGTCACCGAAAGAATCATGGCGCCCACCAAGGCGGCCACGACGGTGAACGCCATCGGATGGAACATTTTTCCCTCTACACCCGTCAAGGCGAAGATCGGTAAATACACGACCATGATGATGAGCTGGCCGAACAACAGCGCCCGCCGCGCTTCTTGCGATGCCATGAATACCTCATGAAAACGCTCGCTACGGGTCAATGGACGCCCTTGCTGCACCTGAGCATGGGCGAGCCGTCGCGCACAGTTCTCGACGATCACCACGGCGCCGTCGATGATGATTCCAAAGTCGAGCGCCCCCAAGCTCATCAAATTGGCGCTTACCCGGTACGTCACCATGCCGGTAAAGGTGAACAGCATCGCCAACGGTATCACCATCGCGGTGATGACGGCGGCGCGGATGTTGCCGAGGAACAGGAACAGGATCGCGATGACCAGGATTGCGCCTTCGGTTAAGTTTTTCTTGACCGTGTTGATGGCCTTGTCGACCAGCACGGTCCGGTCGTAAACGGTGACTGCCCGCACGCCTTCAGGCAGGGTGCGGTTGATCTCTGCCATCTTTTTGTCGACCGCCTGGGAGACGGCACGGCTGTTCTGGCCAATCAGCATGAAGACGGTGCCCAATACCACCTCGCGGCCGTTTTCGGTCGCGGCGCCGGTGCGCAGTTCGCGGCCGATATCGACTTCGCCGACATCGCGGATGCGGATCGGCACGCCTTCGACATTGCCGAGAATGATGTTGCGGATATCCTCCATCGAATGCACCTGGCCCGGCGCACGGATCAGATATTGCTCGCCGCGTTTTTCGATGTAGCCGGCGCCGACATTGTTGTTATTGCGATCCAGCGCGGTCACAATGTCCTGCAAGGTCAAGCCGTAGGACGCGAGTTTTTCCGGAATCGGCGCGACCTGATATTGCTTGGCGAAGCCGCCGATGGAATTGATCTCGGTCACACCCGGTACGTTGCGCAACTGCGGTTTGATGATCCAGTCCTGAATCTCGCGCAGGTCGGTTGCGGTATAAGGGGAACCGTCCGGCTTTTTGTCGCCGTCTTTGGCCTCGACCGTCCACAGATAGATTTCCCCAAGACCGGTCGAAATAGGGCCCATCGCCGGCGTAATTCCGGCAGGCAGTCTATCCTTGGCTTCCTGCATGCGCTGATTGACCAGTTGCCGCGCGAAGTAAATGTCGGTGCCGTCCTGGAAGATGACCGTTATCTGCGACAGGCCGTAGCGCGACAGCGACCGGGTTTGCTCCAGATGGGGCAAGCCCGCCATAACGGTCTCGATCGGATAAGTGATACGCTGCTCGGTCTCCAGCGGTGAATAACCGGGCGCCGTGGTATTGATTTGCACCTGGACGTTGGTGATGTCGGGGACGGCATCGATCGGCAGAATCGTGTAATTGAAAATGCCGAGCCCCGCCATGGCGAGCACGGCCAGCAGAACCAGCCAGCGGTGTTCGATCGCTAAACGGATGAGTCGTTCAAACATGATGCAGGCCCCCTGTATTGCGGGTTTTCTTACAAAAACCGAATAAACCGCGCACTAAACTTCGTCGTGCCAGCCCATCACAATGATCACCATTCCGAACAAGGCGATTCCTGCCCCGGCCCAATCCAACACAGACAATTTGACGCCATCCACCACTCTGAGCCAAACGAGGGCGGTAACCACGTAAACACCGCCATAGGCTGCGTAAATCCGGCCACTGGCGGCCGGGTTTAGCGTGAGTAGCCATACGAACAGCGACAGACTGATCATAGCCGGCAATAGTAGCCACGAAGAGCCTCCCTTGCGGAGCCACAGATAGGGCAGAAAACAACCGATGATCTCGGCAAGGGCAGTCACAAAGAAAAGAGCGGCCGTTTTTAGTATCAACATCATTTGAAATTCCGGGTTGTAATAATAGAGCTGAGCGTTCTTCACGAGGACGCAACACAGATATCATCAAGCGTTTATAACGGCTGGGATTTGCTACGACATCAGTGTTCATGAGAGGCTCCTGCCTTGCCTTGCTCGGATTTGATGACGAAGCTGCCGTTGACGGCATATTCGGCGCCGGGCTTGAGTCCGGCCACGATCTCGGTGACTTTGCCGTCGGACAGTCCGGTCGTGACCGGTTGGGCGATAAAGCCGCCCGGCACGCGGATAAAAATCGTCGGTTTGTCGTTGATCGTCTGGAGGGCGTCGGACGACACGGCGACCGGCACTTCGGTTTCTTTGGCGACCAACTCGACCGTGATGAACAAACCCGGACGCCAGGCCATCTGCGGATTCGCCAAAGTCACGCGGGCCTTGGCAGCGCGGGTTTGCTCACCCATCAGCGCACCCACGTAAGACATCGTGCCGGATGCGGTAGAGTCGAATGCCGTGGCTTTAATCGTGACCTTTTTGCCGACCCGAACGGCATTGAGATCCTTCGCCGACACGATGATGTCGGCCCATACGGTCGATAAATCGGAAATCGTGAAGATGCTGGCATCTTCCTTGACGGCCTCGCCTTGGGCGATATGTTTCTCGACCACCATGCCGTCGAACGGTGACCGAATTTCGTAGCGGTTGAGCAGTGTACCTGAGTTGACCGATACCGTCGGACTTGCGCCGAGTGCCATCAGCTTGTGTTGGGCATTATGTACGGCGATTTGTGCCTCGCGCATCGCCTGTTGAGCTTGCAGGTAGTCCTGCTCCGCAGAGATTTTCGCCTCCCATAAGTGTTTTTCCCGTGCAAAGGTGGTGCGCGCCAATTCCAGGCGTTTCTGTGCCGAAAGCAACTCGCTGCGCTGTTCGGACAGCGCTGTACTGGCAATTACCGCGATGACCTGGCCTTGTTTGACTTGCTGCCCGAGGTTGGCGGAAACGCTCTCGACCACGCCGGCAAGGCGAGGCACGACATGGGAGGTCATATCTTCATTGAAGCGAATTTCACCGGGCAAGGTTACGACGCTTTTGATGTATGCGGCACCTGCGGTCTGGGTCGTTATGCCGGTTTCCTCGATTTGATGGTCGGTCAATGCAATTTTCCCTTCCTCTTTAACCCAAGAAAATTGCAACGCCTGATTGTCATGTCTTGCCGTTACTCTAGCTTCGAATACATGCGGCTCTTCGATTGTCTGGATGCTCTGCAAAAAATCCCTTTCCGGCGCAAAGTCGATGTGCTGTTGCTGCCCATTTGGCCGCGTCAGCAACAGCGATACCTGATCGGCGGCTGGCAGCAGTAGATTGTGCTGATTGAACTGATAGATACGGAAGTGCGGCTCGCCTTCCTCTTCGCTGAGCAGGATTTCCAGTTCGAAATCGTCGTCGATGAATAAATCGCCGCCGTGTGGACCTTGAGTCTGTTTGGCTTCATCTGAATGACCATGGTCGTCATCGCTTTGATTGGTATGTACTTTAGCTTCCACGTGGTTTTCTTCGCCATGTTCTTCGCCTGCCGGCATCGACTTATCGATGCTAAGAATGAAAACGCCTAACAACACACCGAAAAGAATAATCGCGGCGATCGCGATGATTTGTTTCTTGCTGATATTGATGTTCATTGGGATACCGCCTGTTTGCTATTACCTAAGGTCTCGTTCATGCCGCTGCCGACCAAGCGTTCCACCTCGACCATGGATTTGTGATAATCCGCGAGCGCTAACAAATACTGATTTTTGGCGCCAAACAGGGTGCGTTGCGCATCCAGTACATCCAGAAATCCGAACTTGCCGAAACGGTAGCCTTCACGGGCGGCGTCATAGGCGCTTTGAGCGCCGGGCAAAATGTCCTGACGGAGCGCCACGACTTCGGCATGGGCGGCCTCCAACTTTTGATAGGCCGTGTTCAAAGCGGTTGCGATGCGCACCTCCGCACTCCGAAGTTCTTCCTCCGCTTTGGTCAGCCGATGTTCGGCTTCCTGAATGCCGCCCTGGTTGCGATTGAATACCGGCAACGGCACCGAAAAACCGACGACTAAGGCGTAATCATTGGGCATAAGATACTTGCTGGCGCCTACTGTCGCGGTCACGTCCGGGACGGCCTTGGACTTTTCCAGCGCGATAAGCGCTTGGCGTTGAGTGATTTCGGTCGCCCAACGTTCTAAATCGGGATTATTGGATAGCCGTTGCTGTAATGCTTCCAGGGAAGGCGGCGCCTGAAAGCTTTCCAAGTTACCGGTCACCGCCGCGAAACGCGGCGCGGTGCTGCCCCAGCCGGCGGCTAACCGCTTGCGGGCGGCTTCCAGTTCTTTCCGGGCGCGCATGAGCTCGATTCGAACCGAGGCACGGGCAATTTTGGCCTTGGTTTCTTCGACGGGCGACACCTTGCCGGCCTGTACCCGCGCGGAGGTCGTTACCGTCGTCTGATTCGCCAGTTCCTGAGTTTGCTGCGTCAGCGCCAGGCGCTGCTGGGCCGTCAGCACTTCAATAAAGGCCTGAGCGACTTGGGTTAGCACGTCGGCCCGTTTGGTTTCGTAATCCCAATCGGCCAATTGCTTGGTCAGCGCCGCTGCTTCCATCCGCGCAACGCGCTTACCGCCCAATTCGATCAACTGGCTGAGTTCCAAGGTGACCACATCGCCGTCGAACCCTTGGATCGATTTGTTACCGAAGTTCTGAGCGTTGGCGCCGAACGTAGGATTTGGAAACAATTTCGCCTGAAGCGCTGCCGCTTCCTGGGCGCGGCTCTCCCAGGAAAACGCGGTAAGTTCGGGATTCTGGGTCAATGCCAGTGCCAGTACTTGGGATAAAACCAGCGTTCCGGCCGGTTCCTCAGCCGCCGGCTGATTGGCGGCGATTGGGGTCTGGTCTTCCAGTTGTGAAGGCGTTAAATGGCTGCCTGCCGGATTGGCGCCGACTGGAGCGGTTGTAATGAGTAAACAAAGTGCGATGCCGATAGGCAGCGTATAATTCGAGCGCATGGAAAGTCTCTCCGTAGCATAGATGGAACGAACGCCGGGCAGACAAGCAGGCGCTAAACCTGCACCATCGGCTGGCGGGTTACGGCTATGGAGAATTGGCTAAATCAGAAGGACGATGCTGCGAAGAGCAAGAAGCCGGGAATCGGTGATCGGCGGGTCGGAAGAAAAACGCCGCCGTGTAATGACCCTGGCATAAGGGACAAGAAGAAAGGCAATGAAAAATAGCGGCAGAATCCCAACATCGAGAGATGTTTTGGATAAGTCTGTCAAAGGAACATGAGAGGCATGGTCATCGTCGCCCAAGGGGACGTCGGTGCAAGGCGACGTGCAGGGCGAATCGCCGTCCGTGAAATAGGCGTTAGCCCTGTCCTTGTGCTGGAGTGCTTTATTCGCATTGGCATCATGATCTTGACTGATGCGTTCCACGGCCACATGACCGTCTGACCCGAAACACAATACAAAAACCGATGGGTCAGTGTGGCCCCCGCCGAAATGACTGAGCACCGCGAATATCAGCACATAGGAAATCCACTCTTTGTAGGTTCGTAAGGTATACATCTATATATAATCCCATAGAAATATCAAAAATGCAATCTTTCCTGAATACGCTTAAAGAGTCGGTGCTCGCTAGCGGAGTTATTCTGAGCGATATGCCACGCGATTCTGTTACGGCCCATTATTGTAGGGGCGGTAAATTTTTTTTATAAAGTGCCGAAAAATCCAGTCTTTCACCTCGGCTATAATTTCTTCTATGAATTACCGTAAATTCAGGTTAGGTGGAAAAATCTTTACATTGCCCTCTCCGTCGTGACAATTCATTCATTGCATCTGTTGACAGCCATTGATTCAGTTTGTACTCTGACAAAATTGTAAAGTCCCCATAAGAAAATAGGGTTTTATGTCTTTGGCCTACCTCGAACGCCACGATTCTTTAAAGAATATGCACCGTTTTTACCAGATTTCCGTTTCCCCAGGCATTCTTGGGGATTGGTCTTTGGTGCGCGAATGGGGAAGAAAGGGATCTCCAGGGGCCATTAAAAAAGACTGGTATTTATCAAAGGAAGAGGCCATAGAGGCAGGTCAGCAAATCATGGAAGCAAAGCGGAGAAAGGGTTATCTGATTATTCCGTTATCCAGTTTTGATGGAAATACCCGGCAGTCTTGCTCATAAAATGGCAGGTTCTAATTTATGGAAGCAATCATTAATTTTTGGAATTATCTAAAAACATTTTTAATAGTAAAACTTGGCTTTGTCTCGACGGTAATCGATCGTCGAATGACACGCAGATCCATTACAGATATCGATGAATCCCGATTTTACTTAAACGGTCTGAATGAGGATGGAGAAGGCGATCACTCTGTGGTCAATCACTTGACCGCTATCCCAAAACCGGGATTTTATTTGTCACGGACCGATGCTGCAACTAACGGCTGTTTGTTGGGACCAATGGATATGGATGCGGATGATGGTCCCGGTCTTTATTACTGACGGACACATGGACTTGATGAAATTTTGTATTTACTCGATTATTTTTTCCTATGCTTTTTTACTGACTGGCTGCGGTTCGTCAGGCGTGAAAATTTACGCCCAAAATCCATTTAATCCGGACGCCAAAATCACCCGCGTTTCTGTACGATCCTCAAGTTTTCAGAATCCTGGAAAAGCTTCAAATCAGACTGTATTGAATGCTGCCTCTGTTGGGTTGGCTGTTGCCAGCAGACCTGTCCACGGTGCAATTACTTCTCACGGCGCCGATATAGGTATTGCAGCTGCACTTTTTCTGGGGTCTGTTGGCTCTGCAAAACCCAAAAATATTGCTGACAATGCAAATTATCTTGCTGTGGCTATGCCATTGACCGAGGTTTCAAACGAGCTAGATGCCCAACTAAAAATGAGCGAACATGTGGAAAGAGCCATTACGCGAGCTCTTGGCACGCATTATCAGACCAGAATTGAGGAATACGACGATCATTATGCGTTCGACAGGACGCTACGGCCGAGATGGATTCGAGTCAACGGCCCGTTATGTGAAAATTGGTCCTGCCAGATCCATGCTCCTGTCCCTTCTGCAACAGCACTGCAATGGGAAGGTCGTATGACAATAAAGAAAGTTGTCACTGGTCAGGAAGCTTATGTTTATGAAAAGCCATGTGAGCAACAATCAATTGGTCTTGTAAAAATCACAAATGAGTATGACAAGGAAGGTTTCATTGCAGGAAAGCGACATTATGTCGAAGGTACGGAAATACCTGATTTCGATTATGCTCAATTTTTCCAACGGATTTCTGAGAATCTGCCGGAATGGGCATATCTCAGGGTAGCCCAAAAAGAAACTACGCCATACACGCTCAATCGAGGTGTAATTGTTCAGTAAGGGTACGCATGAAAAAGTTAGCCTGGTTTTACTTTTTAACTTTGATGATTAGCATCTTATCCGGATGCTCAGGGAGCACTGTCGCTCTGATCGATCCGATCATCCAACAACAGGCGCCAAAGCTCGTTATCGTTTCCCACCCAGTGGGCGAAGGTTATTATGCCGTTCTGGATAAAACCCATGGCCATTGGCAAGTTTTGTCGATATCTACTACCCCTGTAACTCGTCGCGCTAATGACAAGCAAGAAATATTGTTCGTTAACCGCAGGCTCAGAAGCATTGCCCCAAGCTTCGATCCGAGGGTGTACACCGGTCAAGCTACCGAATGTACGCCCTATATTGACGATGATCAGTTTTATGGCTTGTGCAACAGCTATTTTTCCACTTCTGATGTTGGTGCCAGCATTGTAAGAAACTTCGCTTCATGCTTTTTCACGCTGTGCCTGGCTGCCGGCACTCGGGAAGTTTTGGATCACGGCAAAATTCAACAGGTCGTACTTGAAAGCAATTTGATCGATATCGTGAAACAGTTGAATTCGGCCGAAAGTCATCAAGTTTATTTGGCTGGACTTTCACGATAACACTCCTTGCTTTTACGCGAGAAACCGGGATTTGGCAACCGGTTGGGATAGCGCCCGCCGCAGCGGCTGATCTCGCTTTTCCTTAAAATGAATGCTATCAAGTGAAAATTGGGGATATATTGAAAAAGGAGGGCAAAGTCACTTTTTATTTTGTTTGCCAGAGGAAGAACGCTTGGTTTTTGTTTCTTCCTTTTTGTTTTCCGCATGTTGTTTGGCGATATATTCGTCTCGCATTTTTTGCAGTTCTGGAGGGAGACTGCCTGGCTTAACATCTGTGGTTTCTCTCATGAACATCGGTACCTGTCCACTTGGAGCTGGGCCGATCGTATTCAATTTTCCCGGTACCGATGACAATTGTTCGGTCGATATTGGCGGGGCTTGAAGCTCAATCTCAGACGGCATCGGAATATCACCATTTTTCAGTTGAACGGCTCCTCCGGCATCGATCAATTTTGGCTCGTCGATTTGAAGGCCATGGTCCGCAAATACGTTTACCGTGGATACCGCTGATACAGCCAAAAAGGCCAGTGAAAATTTGTTCATCATTACCGTCCTTATTTAACTGTGATGCCGTTCTGTGCGTTGAATTGTTCAGCAACATCGGCGGTCAGTTGTTTGTTTGCTTCTCTTACCGCTGACAATGCTTTGTTTACTACCGAAGTCAAGGCTGCTTCGACTGTTTCGTGAGAATTTTTCAAGAACTCATCAGCGATGGATAACTGTTTGATTTCCCGCATGCCGTTTACGATAACACTCACGTTGCCATCTTCACTCTTACTAGCAAATTCTTTTTTCTCGAATTCCGCTTTTGCTTGATCCAGTTGCATTTTGTATTTCAAACCAAGTTCGGCTGATTTCTTTTTGTTTAATTTGTTTTTGGGTCTTAACATGATTTCCTCTATTTTTTAGGGATTGGTGGTAAGTCGTTATCTGAAACATCACTTGGTTGAATTGGCCGTTTGTCACTCGAATCCGATAATGCGCCTGATACTGCGTTATTAATGTAATCTTCAGCTGTTTCAATACCTTCTCGAAGACCGGTCATCGCCGATTTAGCGGTTTTGGCTACCGGGGTAACTGTGCTGTCATAAAGCAACGATCCTTCGTTTCGGAAAGCTCTACCAGCCATCTCAGACATGTCCTTGCTGTTATCGATTTTGCCGCCATTTTCGATTTTCTGACGAACATCATCTGCTTTGCCAAGGTTTCCGCCTTTAAGAGCAGAATCGATCTCCGCTTTGCGTGAATCATCTTCTGCCGATAGGGTCACTGGTTTGATCTGTTTTGCGGCTTGCTTGAGGTCTGAAGTGTACCCAGAACCATGCTTATTGCCGCCGACATGATCTATTGACGCCTGTTTCGGTTCAGCGGTGTGGCTAGTTTTTGTGCCATGAGCCTGGTGTTCTGACGCGTGTGGTGTCTGGTGTTTCATTGAGGTTTTATGATAGCTACCATTGCTTTCAGATTCAGAATCATTATTTCCGCGTTTTGATTGATTACCCGCTAACTCAGGTTTTTCAATCGTAGTGCCTTTACCTGCTTTAGAGGATTTGCCTTCGCCATCACTGCCTTGGCTTTCGCTCCAATCCTCAGCCAAGGATTTAATGTCATCAGCGGATTGATCCCCCATGATGTCCTTAATGCTTTTTTGGTCGTTTTGGAATTGTGTAGGCGTAATATCGACTCCAGATCCACTGGATGTTGGCATTAGTGCTTTGTTTACAATTTCCGCCGCTTTTATCGGATCGGCTTGGTTGAGTTTCAAAAAGCCAGCCAACGCCTCTCTATCATCACCAAATATGCCGCTGGCACTAGATCGATTGATATCATACTGAGCATCGTCAGATAGCTTTTGGTAAGCCTCGCCCCCCATGCTTTCTGCAATGGCTTGATTTGCCAGATTGATGTCCACAATCGCGCCAGAATTGTTAAGGCGTCTCGCCAAATCTTGGTAAGACATAGATAGCGATTTTCCAGAAGAGTCTTGCATAGACGCGGTTTGGCTGAATGTCTCGCTGGCCTGGCTCACGGCTTGCAATTGGCTTAGGTACTGTTCTGCATGTCCCTTCATCTCTTCCGAACCGAAATAGGTTTGGTCTTGATGTTGCTGAGCACTTTGCTGCATTTTCTGAACTTGAGTACTGCCTGAGTATTCGCGGTTCCAAACGTTTTGGATAGCGTCGGACAATTCTTTCGATTTTCCCGCATCCATTCCGACCTGAGACTGTAGTTGAGCGTTACCGGAGGCACCGATAGAGGAAGACTGAATACCCATGCCCGTGCTAAGACCAGCAGAAATGGCCGAACTTACACCGGTGGTTATCGCTTCCTTCTCCGCATCTGTCCGTCCTACCTTGTCGGCAATCGTTCTTCCCGTAGATGCAGCCCAACGGTCCGATTCAGCCGTAGAATTGCTCAAAGCACTCATGATGGAATTTGCATCAGAGCTAGTGGTTCCCGATTTTTGAGAGGTTTGCAAGGAACTGCTAAGCGTCTGACTTGCGGACGAACTTGCACTTCGTAGCGAGGCCGTAGCGCTTTGCGCCGCCCTTCCGAATGTCGAGGATGTTGAGAACGTGGTGTCGGCCATCCCCGATTTCTTTGGCCCTGTGTTCGGTGAGTATTCGGATTTTGATCCCAGCGTCATAGGAGAATCAATTTTGATCGGATCAGGGGCAGTCGCTCCTGTTTTAACGCTGCTAGATGCGGCAGATGTCATTTTTCCAGACAAGTTTGTTGCTGCAACAGATCCGCCATAAACGATCATGAGTGCAAGTGCGGGGACGCTTGAAGCCAGCATCCCGCCAGCCGATAACCACGTTTCAATGGTTTCAAATACCTGGTCATGCATGACCATCGCATCAAGACCTGTACCATTGGAACCAGCATAGTTCGCTACGGCCTCAAGAGCTCTGGTTGTGACAACGATGATATACATGTTGCATACCGCCATCAATGGACCCCATAGCGATATCCAAAGCATGAGCTGGATATACCTGACCATCATAGTCATCCCGATAGGCCCTAACGTGGTCAGAAAGGCCACAATCGGCGATATCGCCACAGTGAACATTTCAACAAATGCCATCAATGGTCTGGCGATTTCGTTGAACATGGTTTGTTCAGCCGCCCATTGTTGCTTTAATTGTTCTTTGGCTGGCCGATGAATGAAAGCTGCCCGCCCATCTTCAAGATAAGATTTTAATAAGGCGTTTTCCATGTAAGTTTGCGAATCTTGCCCAGCGATATTGAGAGCGGCTTTAGCCTGATCGATTTTTTCAGATGCTCTTACAGATGCATCAGTTATCCCTAAAACGCCTGAAACATACCGATCCATTTGGTCAACGAAGTCCTGTCCTCTCAAATATGAAATCAATGCAGCGTAAGCGTCTTTGCAGGATTTCTGTTCGCCCTGCGGAGGTGAGGAAGGTAGTTTGACTAAGATATCGACGTTGACGAATGATGTTTTGATTGCATCGAGTAAATCAGTTGATTTAAGGAGCGTTTCTTTGGTGACTTCATGATCACTTTCGTTAAGATCCAAATCCAGCATCACACAATTTTCAATGTATGTGTCAATCGTTTCCCCAACCGATCCTGATAGGTCGCTATCTGAGCCAGCGGTTCCAAGAGCCAGGTTCTGTAGTTTCATTAGGGTTTTAAGCGCATTCAAATACCCGTTTTCCAATAAGCTGGCCTCTGACGGTGTCGAGAATGCGGTCTCAAACATGGTTGTCATTTTTACGCCCATGGTCGAAATAATGGACATCGGTGCAGCAATGCCGAGCGGAACGTTGGCAACTGTTCTTACCTGCCCGGTATATACGTCCTCGATAACAACGGTATCTTTTGGCACGAACAGGACTAAATACGCAATCAAACCAATCAATGAATACCGGAGCGGGAATTCCTGATTGGTCAAGTAATTGATGGATACTAAAAGAACGCCTAGCGTTGCACCGGCGCGGATGAGTTTGGTTAAACTTCCATTCCCGAAAATCATCGCAGCACCTTGGAAGGTGTTGTAAAGCATTTCTGCGTCTCCAATACTTAATACTTCGTAAGCCATAAAAATACCTTTTGCTAATGGTCTTAATGAACCCTGTTGTTCATTGGTGTGCGCAAGCTGTCTTTGATACTTTTTTGCAATTGGATTAATGAATTGATGCCGGCAATGCTTTCGCCTGTGATCCGTCTTTCTTCTTTGATCTGATCCCTAACATCGCGCATAACAGCCAGCATGGATGAATCGAGTGGTCGGCCAGTACCTTTAACTGCGTTATCTACCACACCATACATTTCCTCGACAATGCGGTTTGTTAATTCTGATGCCACGACATCCACCAAACGATCTGCGATTAGGCCAGCCGACTGCGGCTCAGCCGCTGCACCTCTTAACAACCCATAAACACCAGGGGATGATGCTTCGATAAATCTCTGCTCATCAGCCGTAAATGCATCATTCGTGTCGCGGCTAGTCATTTTGCGAATAATGCCGCCTGTACCGGTTGATTGTGGGCCTGTGCCCCATACCATCGCTTTCGCTCGGGAACGCATACCTTGGATTGTGATGGTTTCTTTCTCTCCTCCGCTAGGCAACAAGCATTCTCCGGATTCGCATTTGTAAATCTCAATGGAACCGCCCTCGATCAAATCTCTAACTTTGACGATCGGTTGTCTGAAGTCATATTTCACATCGCTTCCGTCATCCTTTTTACTGATAATCAACGTTCCCGTTAAACTCATCAAAGTCATTTTGATTTGATCGTCACCATTCACAAACCAGTTCGCCGCATTCGATTCAGTTAATGCCTCATACACCACATTGCCGGTAATTTCGTCAGAACGACCATTTTGAATAAGCACCTGTGTAGGTGAACTTGCGTTTTTTTCTTCTGAATTGAAATAGTCATCGACAAATCCAAGGCCTGTGTTGATTGTTGATGCTTCCCGTCTGCGTTCGTGAGCCCAATTTTGAAGACCGGTAGCATTTACGATTGCTTTACCCGCTTCGCAGGAATTTCTCATCAAAGCGTTGATTTTTGCGATTTCACTTTGCAGTTTAGAAATGACTTGGGCGCAAGTTGGACACATACCCTCGATTGCAAGCTGGAATGCATATCCAATCGCGGCTTGGGCAATGCTTCTTGCCAACTGAGTGAATTGGGCTCCATTGATGAATGAGAATGAGCCTGCAAACATATCGATACCATTACATCCGCCTCTTGCGCTTGGTGGCACAAATGAGATCAGGTTTGGGTGAACAACCTTATTGCGCATCGTGATTCCGCCACCAGTAATTACGCCTCTCCGTTGTGTCTCGTAAGAGCCACCTGGAGTGACGTTGATCATGTCGGTAAACATCCCTTTAATTTCATTGTCCAGGTTGGCATTAGCCGGACTGACCCAAAAAAGCGGCAACAGGATTAGTAACAGTTTTGACATAAATCAAACCCATGCTAAGTCAGGGAAAAGATCGATTCTCCGATCGTAATAAGGATTGCCTTTGTTTTTTTTCAGCGTTCTAACTGGCTTAGGCAAGGAATGGTTTCTAGATAAATAATAGCCTTGGCCATATTTGAACCCCATCAAAATAGCGCAGGTCACATCTGATTTCGAATAAAGATCATCCGCAACAATTTTGATATTTTTCGCATTCAGCTTTTCAATAACCGCATGACATTGAGACGCTAAATAGGTGTCTTCTTGCATTTCATTAATAACACCTTTTTTTATCTTTAAAACATCAACGGATTCGTACAAATCGCTCAAATTTAAATCTAATGGTCTAGCGTTTGATAATCCTCTTTTTATGCCAAGATTTTGAAACCATTCTAAAAGCTCCGTCTGATGGGGCATGACGCCCTCAGCATTAATGACTTGCATGTTTAACATCATTTCAACTTGGTTAAATGGCACGTGGTGAGCTAATTTTTCAAGAAAAATTCCCAGCCTCTTTTTGTCCATGTGGATATTGACAGACCATGATAGATAAAGCCTCTCGCCAGACATTTCTGACCAATGCTGTAAGTATTCGCTGATTTGGGAAAGTAAGTTTTTTTCATTACTCGACTCAAGAACATTAAAAACTTCTAAATCACTTAGAAATTTTTGTCCTATCTTGACTTGAACATCCAGCCCGACAATTTTTGCCTCTGCAAGATGAAAAACCGGGGTAAAAACAGGTGTGTAAAGTGGGTTCTGCAAAGCCTTCATAAACAATATTACAAGTCGATGTATAAAAGCCTACTATGCAGAAGTTTTCATCAACCTGTATTATCGAAAGACACTGTTTTTAAGCGTCTCTTTCGTAGAAGCTTGCCTTTTTGAAATGCAGCGTCTACTTGTCCAACAGGTCGACACATCAGGATTGACAGACACCCGCCCTGAAGCAAGGGCGGTTTGGCGAGAGATAAAGCCCTGATCGCCGGCACAAAAACAACCGCAGGGCATGCGGGGCTCGCCTGTGAAGTGAACGGTGCAGTCAGGCCGTCAGCAACAGGAACCGGCTCTGTGTCATTGGACACCGGAGGAATCATCGATCTTTAGGTCGGGGAGGATGTCAATCGACTAGAGCCAAGACTTTTTCAACTGCTTTTGTTCCAAGCTGAGGAAGAAACCCCTTGGCTTGGTTGGTTGGTCCAAAATCGTGTGCTTTGGCATGCCATTCATTACTCACTACTCCCTCAATCGTACCGATTTCATCGATTAGGCCAATGGCTAACGCTTCTTCGCCACCCCATATTTCACCTGTCGTATAATCAAATCCTTCTTTGAGCTTAGCGCCTCGTTTGCTTTTAAATTCGTCTGCAAAGACTACGGCCATCTGGTTGACCATTTCCTGGGCCTTGACTTCGGATTCTTTTGACATGGCCACAAAAGGGTTAAGCATATTTTTGTGGACTCCTGAAGCGTAGACTCGTTGTGTTACGTCAAATTTTTCGGCCAACTTATGAAGATCCCAACCTGTAATGACCGCGCCTATTGACCCAACCAGGCTATACCTGCCTGCAATAATCTTGTCGGCGTGTAAAGCAAGCAGATAGGCGGCCGACGCACCCGTGTTACCAATAAAGGCATAGACTGGCTTCCCTGTATCACTCTTTAGTCGATCTATGGTTTGGCCAACGCGTTCAGACTCAAAGGGTTGTCCGCCAGGGCTGTCGATATTCAGAGCAATAGCCTTCACCTTGGGCGAATTGAAGGCTTTTTCCAGTACCGGTACCAATTCTTCTGCTGAGGCCAGCTGACCTGACCCGATTGAGCCGGATACATTCACAACGCCAACTATCTCCGTATTAGGAATTAGTCTGTAGCCCAAACTGCTCGCATAAAACGCTAGATAGACAACAAATAGTAAGGCGCCGATCGTGGAAAAGGTAAATCGTTTGATCCATTTCCACCGACGTTCACTTTTTCTTTCGTTTATCAGATCCATTAGAACGTGATCTGCTAATAGAGATTTAATGTCTTCTTGAGGTTGATTGTTTTGATCGACTACTTTGTTGGTCATAAGGTCACATTTTTTTCTTTAAATTATTTCGAATGATTTTTACCAGTTCACCAGGCTTGTCCATGGTGTCTTCATCAACACTCTTGATCGTCTCGTTATCAACCTGGATAGGTGTCACGGTTAAGGTTTCGTCGTATTCATCGTTATTGAGCCAACCGTTTTCATGAGAAAGTGCAATGGCACGGCGAATAATCTCGTCACCAGATAACAGTCCTTGACCTATTTGAATAGCTCCGCCGTTTTCACCGGGCTTGACCAGAAATAAGGCAGGAGTTGTCTCAACGCCTAGTTTTTTGCCCTGTCCATGATCGGTCGTGAACTCCGGAAACACTCCTCCCGGAAGAGGCAAACCATCAAGTGCGATCGGCAAAACTTTGAATCCGAATGCATTCATAAGGCCTTTCAAAACACCCGCTTCTTTGACGCAAAACTCGCAGGTGCTGTAATAGAAAAACCAAATTCCCGCTTGCTCAGCCAGTTTCGTAGCTGCTTTTTGTATGCCACGATTTGACATATCATCTTTGGCAAACGCCCCGAAAGTCGCAATCGGACGCCTGGCGTTTTCATCCAGAACCGCATCCCTCATCATCAGCTTCTGAGATGCATCTGCAAATTTTTCAGCCTTATCCAACATGACTCGCTGCAGGTACATATACGTTGATACGTTTTCAGCGGTTGGATCATCAATAGCTTTATCCCTAAATGTCTCCATGTTTTTCCTAAACCATTCCGAGGACAGGGGCTTTGGATCTAATGATTTTGCGAGCGTCGGGGCTTCTTTTTTCTCTTGTGTAGTTAGCGGCGGTGGTCCTTGGACGGGTTGTTCATCATTGACTTCTTCCGTCAAGGGATCCTCATACCAGAACCACCCCCTTTCCTTGTTTTCGTAAAAGGGGGCATTGTTGGGAATTGCAGAGATTTGTTCGCGTCCATCTGAAACACCGAAAAAATTAGATCCTTCACTTTCGCTAGCAAGTGCATATGTAATATGGCCGACCAGAGTGGCAGCCACCACATAAGGCAGGAGTCGGTTTATCACGCGGTTGTGTTTGATGAGTTTTCGTCAGCACTCAAGGCATCGGCAGGTAGGTTCGAAACACCGGCTGAGCTTGCCTGGCTTTTTTTTGCGGAATTTTTTTTAGGCTCTGGCAAGGAGTCGCTTTCGTCAACATCAGTATCTTTTTCAATTGCCTCGATGATTTCGGTTTCCGATACAGCAATTTCTTCAGACGTTGAACTGCTTAAGGCATCCCTTGCAATTTCCCTAGCTCTTCTTTGTTCGTAAAATCGATTCTTCACGCCTTCCATCAGCGCCCTGCAACGTTGGTGAACATCTGTAAATTCTTTCTCGATTTCGGCCAAAGCTTGACGCTTTTGCGTGTCATCCAACTGGCAAGCTAACCACAATGCTCTGAGTTTCTCTTCCAAATCCCGTGCCGCATTAAGCGTATTCAAAAAAAGTTTTGCAATCGGATCAATGATCGTTACGTTGACGCTTTCGTACTGGGCTTCGCCGACTTTAATGTTCGCCTTTTTGATGAGTTGGTCTGCGACAATGATTTTTTTCGCAATGTTTTCGTTTACATCTTTGATCATTGCGATCATTTCTTTTGTAATTTGTTGCTCAACATCGAAACCTTGGCCGTTACTGCAATAGAATCTTGTCAAATATGCCGCCCTTGATACTTCTCGGAATCTACGCCGATAGATTCTTAGCACAGTTTCCGAAAAGTTTGATTTTTCGTGAATCCTGCTATTCCGACAATTTTGAATGAAGTTTCTTCTAAGAGCTGTTTCTCTGCTGAGTCGATTTTGAGTATTTTCCGCCATGGTAGTTCTCTTGCTGAGTTATTAAGATTTAATGCTTATTCGCTATTCGTCTGATAATAGGATGTCTTCGATCGCTTCGGCTGTTGTCATGCCTCGGTTGGTTCTTTCTGCGATCTTTTTGATATCGTTCGGATGAGTCGAATAGAGAAGTTTTGTGTACTTATCAACCATGAGACGACCGATTCCGACGCCATAACTGGTGACGAAAAATATTTCCGAATACTGTCCTGTGACCGTATGAACCGATTTAAGAAAGGTGTAGCCACCTTCTCCAATCATTAAGCGGTTTTGCCGTTTAATGGATTCAATCGTTTCTGGTTTTTGATACAGCAAGTACAGGTTTGCCGAGTTCTCTGCAATTGCGATGCCTGATGGTGAGCTGTAAAGGTCATTAAGTGATTGAGTGATCGTTATTGCCGCTCCATTGTATTTCCGGAACCGACGGTAGCCCGTCTCAATGAACCGTGCGATATTGCCTTTCGCCAATAAATCCCAGGCTTCGTCAATGATCAGGATTTTTCTTTGATCACGATTACCGAGGTACATCGCCTGTTGAATTTGATAAATCAAGATCAACAGTACAACTTGTTGCAGGTGACTCCTGCCTTTTAGTTCTTCAAGCTCAAGACATGTCAATGATTTGTTGAAGTTCACATTGTTCACGCCGTTAAAGAATCGACCGTATTCACCCTGAGTTGTAAAGGCAAATAGCTGATGCCCCATATCTACAACCCGCCGATCTTCATCTTCGAGCAACTTGTTTGCTACCAGGTCAACGGTCATTGAGCTTTCATGTTCGTCCCACAATTCTTTCAGAATTGAACGTAACCGAGCATGCTGAAGGTCCGACAGCTTGTCTTCCATGGCAGCCATTGATACGATGATACCTACTAACATATCGGCTTCTTCGTTATAGTTTTTGATGATCTGAAATGGATTCAGACAAATTTCACTATCCTCGCCAAACTCAACGAAGTCGCCTCCGATCATCTTTGTCAGTTTTTCGTATGACCGCCCGATGTCGATTACCCAGCATTTGGCGCCTGAGCTGATATAAGATGTGATGATATCGTTCGTCAGGAACGATTTACCTGAACCGGACGCGGCAACAACACAGGTGTTGTAGTTCGTATTCGAATCGAATATATCCATATTCATGATCTGTCCGCCACGCGATATAAATGTCAATTGTGGCGTCCCGGTCCCACTCCAGTCGGCAACGATTGGCAAAAATTCAACTGCATGCTTTGAGCCGCAACGTTTATACCTTTGCAAAAACTTTACGGCTTGGAGATCGGCGCAAAAGGGTATCGAATTGACCAGCATTGGAAGCGTAATAAACTTGTCTTCCTTCATGGCCCAACCGATTTCACTGAAATAGGTTTGGGCCTCTGTTAACCGTGTTTCGCTTTGCCCGAGTGAATCAGTGAATAAACCAACGCATAATTTGATCTTGAGAATCCTGTCGCCGTCATTAATGGACTTAAACAAAAGATCTGAGCTCTCTTTTTTGAAGATCAATTTGGGGTTGAACTTCAGCATAGGACCGAATGCTTGGTAGTTGATTACGTTCCGCTCTTTATCCGCTTTTTGTTTCTCAACAGCATTGTCGGGAATGAAGATATTCAAGTTGATAAAAAAATTTCCGTGAATTCCTCGATTGCCAGTCAATGGATCACCAATCATTCTTCGGATATTTTGCAGGCTCATCTGTGCCGGCAAGCGTCCAGGGGACAATATCCTAAGCCGCTTATCTCCTAACCAGACGCCGTTGGCATTTGTTTGCAACATGTCGTCATATTCGCTCAACTGCTCGTTGATTGGAGATATGTCATCGTAATAAGGCGCCGGCGAACGCCAGTTTGCAGCTGGACCCCAATGCAGAATTTGCCCAACCACGCGCAAGTACATTTCGGCATCGATGGTTTGCGGAAGAAACCCAGCCGATTTTAGGGTTTGTTCGAACGATAACCGGAGATCTTTTGCCGCAGAGATTTCATGCTGAGTTGGAAGCTGGTTCTTCTTTTCGAGAGG
>JAGXSU010000078.1 GCA_018333785.1 Methylomicrobium sp.
ACCTGTCAGTGCCGCAATGCTCAGGCAGTGAACAACCATCTACACTTTTGTTTGATGGCGTCAACGATCACCTGGCTTTATGCGGATCGCTTGAAAGCCGACCCGGAACGTCGGCATAAAGTGAAGGGGCGAACCAGTTTTGCCTTTTCGGATGTTCGGCGGCTTATCGCCGAGGCCGCACTCAATGATGATTTTGATAGGGTTTGCCCCAAACCCGGCAAACCCACGAAAAATTCTCTGGTCGCTGTGTTGCTACGCATGGTGGCCTAATGAATTTTTAGGAAACTTCAGTTTAACTGATTTACCCCGGATAACTTGCCGGTCGTTTCAGTCCAAATCCAATCCTCTATGCTGCATTGTGGCGCAAAACCCGACACAACATCCTTAAAGATCTTTCTAACCTGTTCGTAATCATCCGCCAGAGTCGCTTGCTCCAATTCCAGCAATTTTTGGTTTAGCATTTTCCACGGCACAATTTCTTCCTGCGCACGCATAATGCGGGGATGACTGGTCTCAGAAACATTCTCGCCAATCAGTAACTCCTCATACAACTTCTCGCCGGGCCGTAATCCGGTAAACACAATCTCTATATCACCTGATGGCTGGGTATTGTTTTTTTCTGTAAGCCCACTCAAATGGATCATGCGCTTGGCAAGATCCAGAATACGGACAGGTTCACCCATATCAAGCACGAAGACATCACCACCCCGCCCCAGAGCACCGGCCTGGATGACCAACTGAGAGGCTTCAGGAATCGTCATGAAATACCGGATTATTCTGGAATCAGTGACTGTAACCGGCCCGCCTCGTGCTATCTGCTCTCTGAACAAAGGCACAACTGACCCTGAAGAGCCCAATACATTGCCAAACCTGACCATTGTGAAACGTGTTTTATGTTTATCGACATGATCCAGACTCAACGCTTGTAATATTAACTCGGCAAAACGCTTAGTTGCCCCCATGGTATTAGTGGGCCTTACCGCCTTATCTGTGGAGATGAGTACAAACGTCTCCACTTTGGACTGAATTGCGGCCCTAGCTAGGCTTAATGTACCAAATACATTATTTAGCACCGCTTCACCCGGATTCTTTTCCACCATTGGAACATGCTTGTAGGCGGCCGCATGATAAATAGTCTGAACACCGAATACTGTACAAATTTTCTCCACCCGCTTTTGATTAAGCACCGAACCTAAGACAGGCACGATGCGAAGCGGCGCATTCAAACGAGTTAAGCTGCTGAGTAATTCCTTTTCAAGTTCATACAGCGAAAATTCGCTCATTTCAAACAGGATAAGTGCGGACGGCTTGAGGGCAAAGATTTGCCGGCATAATTCAGATCCAATCGAGCCCCCGGCACCGGTTACCATGACCACTTTGCCGGAAATATTAGCCGTCAACAGCTGGGGATCCGGCGTAACGGCATCCCTACCCAACAAATCTGCAATATCAACTTCTTGCAGCTCGTCAAAAGTAACCTTGCCTTGCGCCATGTCGGCCATGCCTGGCATTGTTCTGACGTGAACAGGATAAGGCTCCAATCGCGAGATTATTTCGCTTCTCCGGGCTCTGGTCGCAGAAGGAATAGCCAATAATAAATCGGCGGCTTTATGGCGCTCAATCAAGTAAGTCAATGCACTTAAAGGATAAATTCTTATCCCGTTGATTTTTTGCTTATGCAATTTACTGTCGTCATCAATAAACGCAACCGGCCTATATTCTCTGCCGTTGATTAATGCTGCTGCCAACTGTGCTCCGGCGCTCCCTGCACCGTAAATGATGACATTTTTTCTGCGGGTATTTTCCTGTTCAGTATTTGCCGTAAGACGGGCATATAAATCTCCAAACCACCACCTCGCCATGAACCGGCTTCCCGAGGCAAAAAACAACATGAGTAGCCAATTCAATGGCGGAACTGTTCTAGGCACAAGACCGACTCTTAATTGGAAAACCAATGCGGCAAATATCAAAGCATAAAGCGTAACTGCTTGTGTAATGGTCGCAAGGGCTCTAACCCCGATATAACGGATAATTGCTCGATACAAGCCCATCCGAATAAAAATCGGAATGACAATACAGGGTGCCACTAAAAACAAGATCCAAACACGGTCCTTAGGAACGTAGAATTCGCCGAACCGCAATGAAAACGCCAACCATAATGAAAAGACCGTAAAAAACACATCCGCACTCATCGTTATCAGCGCTTTTTTAGGACGCGATAATCTTAAAAACCAATGCGCTAAATTTTCCATGATTCTTACCTTTCCAAAGCTGAATTCTCCAAATTGCCAAGCTCGTTGATCACTTCTATTCCAAATCGAACTTGGTAATGATAGAAATTTAAAATTCTAATTCTTGCGTACTGTTAGACCGTTATTTCATGAGCCCATGATCGATTCAACTTCGAAAGCGACTACAGTTCGGCTTTCCTTGCTGAATTCGACACCAACCAAATGCATCGGCACACCTTCGGCTAGGTACTTTTCGGCGTAATTCTTATCCTTCAATTGCCGGAGCGCCTTGCCTTCCGGCACCAGTTCCACAACCTTGAATTCGAACAAATAGATTTGCCCGTTAAAATGCACCGTCATGTCGATACGACCATGGTTCGTCGCGTCTTCGAGTACGATATTCAAACCCAACGCCGCGAAATAGCTGTAGAACACACTCGCATAGTAGCCTTCGTATTGCGCAATCGGGTTGTTGCGGTACCAATCGTGGGGAATACCGGCGTAAAAAGCCGTGAATAAATTTTGAAGGCCTTCGAAATCGTTATTCTGCAATAGCCGATACAGTGATTTGCGATTGCGGACTTCGGCCTGCGCATCCGGCGTCCACGTTCTCAGTAAACGTCCGTAAAGGCTTTGATAGACCTCCCGGTTCGGGAACCTCAGACAATAGAAATAAGCATCGCCTAAGTTTTCTTCGCGATCGATCGTCAAGTAACCGGCTTGAAACATCAATGCCTCGGTCGGCATATCGTCGATATCAAAGGTCGACAGCAATTCGGCATCGGATTCCAGTCGCCCCAACTCGGGCAGCCAGGCAAGGCGTTCAGTCAGAATATCGATTAAAAACGTCGGGGTACCTGTCTCGAACCAATAGGGTTTGAATTGTCTTTCGCGAAACAGCAGCAGCAAATCGAACGGATTGTAAACCGACTCGCCGGTCCAGTTATAACCATTGTACCAAACCCTGATTCTGTCCCGATCCAGGCCCTCTAATTCCGGCGCAAAGACGTCATCGACATCGGTCTCGCTATAGCCGCAAAGCGCCGAATATGAGGCGTTCACGGTGATATCCTCAAGATTATTCAAACCCGAAAATAGACTGACTTTGCTGAATTTGGATACTCCGGTCAAAAACGCAAAGCGGATAAAGGCATCACAATCCTTGATCACTGAATATAAGTTACGCAAGCCATCACGCATCTGTCGCGCAATACCCGGGTTACTGATGTTGTCGAGAATCGGCTTGTCGTATTCGTCGATTAAAATGACGACACGCTGGCCGAATTTTTCGCTCGCTCTTTGTATCAATTGAGCAAAAAATCGTCGGTCCGAAAATGCGTAGTCGCAACTTATGAGCAAACGTTCGGAATTTATACGAAAAATTTCTTCCAGTTTCTCCTCTAAGCTAGTTTCACTTTTTATCAAGCCGCCGCCAAAACTAATCCGAATCACCGGATATTGCCTATTCCAATCCCATTTATCATGGCAATAAAGCCCTTGAAACAACACTTCGTTGCCGGCAAACAATTCCGCCAGCGTATCGAGAAACAACGACTTGCCGAAGCGTCTCGGCCGCGACAGAAAATAATATTTACCTTCCGTGGCCAACTTCAGCGCAAACGCTGTCTTGTCGACGTAGTAACAATCGTCCTCGCGTATCTCGCGAAAGGTTTGTATGCCGATCGGCAGTTTTTTGCTCATGCCCCTTCACCTTGCGTTTCGATGTCGAATCCGACTACCGTTCGGCTTTCCTTGCTGAATTCGACACCGATCAAATGAATCGGCACACCTTCGGCTTGGTATTTTTCGGCATAATTCTTATCCTTCAATTGCCGGAGCGCCTTGCCTTCCGGCACCAGTTCCACGACCTTGAATTCGAACAAATAGATTTGTTCGTTGAAATGCACGGTCATGTCGATACGACCATGGTTCGTCGCGTCTTCGAGTATGATATTTAAACCCAACGCCGCGAAATAGCTGTAGAACACGCTCGCGTAGTAGCCTTCGTATTGCACGATCGGGTTGTTGCGGTACCAATCGTGGGGAATACCGGCGTAAAAAGCCGTGAATAAATTTTGAAGGCCTTCGAAATCGTTATTCTGCAATAGCCTATACAGCGATTTGCGATTGCGGACTTCGGCCTGCGCATCCGGCGTCCACGTTCTCAGTAAACGTCCGTAAAGGCTTTGATAGACCTCCCGGTTCGGGAACCTCAGACGATAGAAATAGGCGTCGCCTAAGTTTTCTTCGCGGTCGATCGTTAAATATCCTGCTTGAAACATCAAGGCCTCGGTCGGCATATCGTCGATATCAAAGGTCGACAGCAATTCGGCGTCGGATTCCAGCCGTCCTAACTCGGGCAGCCAGGCAAGGCGTTCAGTCAGAATATCGATTAAAAACGTCGGTGTACCGGTCTCGAACCAGTAAGGTTTGAATTCACGCGTATCGAACAGAAGCAATAAATCGAAAGGATTATAAACCGCCTCGCCCAGCCAATTATAACCGTTGTACCAATCCCTGATTTTGCTCCGATCCAGGCCTTGCAATTCTGGCGCGAATACCGTATCTACATCAATTTCGGTATACCCGCATACAGCCGAATAGCGCTTATCTACAGTGATATCCTGTAGATTATTCAATCCCGAAAATAAGCTAACCTTGCTGAATTTGGATACGCCAGTCAAAAACGCAAAGCGGATATGCGCATCTTGCCCCTTGATCACCGAGTATAAATTACGCAAACCGTCGCGCATCTGCCGGGCGATGTCCGGATTGGTGATATTATCGAGTATCGGCTTGTCATATTCGTCGATCAATACAACCGCGCGCTGGCCGTATTTTTGATGCGATTGGCGCAATAGTTCGCCAAATAAACCGGCAATATCCAAGTCCTGCGGACCATCCACACCCAAACTTTCACGGTTGATGCGTAAAATATCCAGAATACGTTTGTCCAATGCCTCCCGCGTATGAAGCACGCCTTCGGCAAAACTAATCCGAATCACCGGATATTGCCTATTCCAATCCCATTTATCATGGCAATAAAGCCCTTGAAACAACACTTCGTTGCCGACAAACAGTTCGGCCAGCGTGTCGAGAAACAACGACTTACCAAAGCGCCTCGGCCGCGACAGAAAATAATATTTACCTTCCGTGGCCAACTTCAGCGCAAACGCTGTCTTGTCGACGTAGTAACAATCGTCCTCGCGTATCTCACGAAAGGTTTGTATACCAATTGGCAGTTTTTTGCGCGTCACTGGGTTAAGCCATATTCAATCAAAATGTTATCCTGCAGCATTCACGACAACTTTTCTAGTCATTCGTCGTTCCGGCACCCACCTTCAAAGCCGCAACAAACAATGGCGCCATCGCAACAACACAAATTAACGGCGCCCATGTTGGTAATTTCGCCGCGAGGTAAGCCCAAGGCAACAACCAAAGGACATTGATCATTAGCACGCCTTGCGTTACTTTTTTATGCGACTTCAAACGTCTGGAAAGTATCTGATAGGCATGACTGCGATGCGCTTCGTGCCACACTTTGCCGAGAGCAATACGCCGCAACAACGTAACCGTTGCGTCGATAATGAAAACCGACAACAGAATCCACCAGCTCCACACATTCATGGCGCCGGTAATCGATGTGGTCAAGGCCAATAAACCCAATGTGAATCCCAAAAAACCGCTGCAGGCATCGCCCATAAAAATCTTTGCCGGCGGCCAGTTCCAAACCAGAAAGCCGGCAACGGACAAGGCCAGCAGTATCGTCAATAAAGCCCAATCATTTTGACCTTGCAACACTAAAAGCAAAGAAGCTGATGTAGATGTCGTAATCACTTCAACTCCGGCAATGCCATCAATGCCATCCATGAAGTTATAAAGATTCAACAGCCAAACAAGCATGAAGGTATAAAAAACAAACAGCAATGACGGACTGGATAAGTCCATCTTGAAAAATCGTATCTCGGGTAATTCAGGCAAGATCAATAACACACCTGCCGATGCGATGAAATGCACCAAAAACCGCCATTTAGCAGAAATCGAAACATGATCATCCCAAAAACCGATAGCCGCCACTAAGGCACCGGACAGCATCATTCCGGCAACATAAACGGGCTCGATCGCAATTGCATCAAAAAAAGACAGCCCACCAATCGCTGATAAAAAAACCAACACAACCGACAATCCTCCGCCTCTCGGCGTCGGCGTGGCATGTGAACTACGCGCATTCGGTACATCCAACAAGCGTTTATTCAAGGCATAACGCCTGATCCAGCCGGTCAAACTGTAACTTGCCGCAAAGACGAATAGGCACAACGCCAGCATAACTAACATAAAGTCCCTTAAACCCCAATCCGATGTGCATTCGGTTGTTGCCGCTTTTTAGCGTACATTAAGAACCAATTCCCGGGCATAATGACCACAAAGCGATTACAAGTTGAAAAGCAATCGTAAGCATCATCACGGCAGGGATTGCCGGGATCCAGGACACAGGGACGAAAAAGCCACCTTGCCATCCATTTCCTCTGGGACCCTGCAGTCCCTGCCGAGGCGACGCCAATTATTAACACAAACAAAGCCTTACAGAAGCTACGCAATGCGTAACCTACAAAATACTTAAATGTCACCCGTTTCTCTCAAGATATCTGACAATCTCGGGTAAGGATCCCTTTAGATCATGAACGGGTGTAAAACCCAATTCACGCTCAATTTTTGACGATGAATACCAGGCCGAACCGTTTAATTTGTCCAGCGCATCAGAATCAAAGAAAAACCGGCGCCCGCGCAAACGACCTATCCCATCCCCAACCTTAGCCATGGCATTTAGCAACCCCAACGGCAGATTGAAAGACGACGGTGATTTGCCTAATGCCTCACAAATCCAATCATAGATTTCTCGGGTTGAATAGGGGCGGCCATCTGAAACAATATAAATCTGGCCCGCAGCTTTTGGATTTTCAGCTGCTAATAATGCCGCTTGCACCACATCCTCGACATGAACCATCGAACGCTTGTTATGCACCTCCGGCAAAGGAGGAAAATAACCTTTCCGGATAGCGTCAATCATACGCGGCAAATTGCCTTTTTCGGTGTTGCCATACACCATGCTGGGCCGAATCACCACCGGATGCGGCACATACCCGCCATGTAACACCAATTGTTCGGCAGCGTATTTGGATTGGCCGTAAGGGGTTTCCGCAGGCGTTTGCACCGATTCATCCATCGGCTGAGTATCGCTATCGCCCACGGCTTTGACACTACTGAAATAGATAAACGTCTGCACACCAGCTTGCTTGGCGGCCTCCAACAGTTTGTGGGTACCTTCGGTGTTGATTTGAAAGTATTCGGCTTCCTCTTGGTGGGTTTCTGCTAAAGCGTGGGCTTTACCTGCGAGGTGAAAAACAGTGTCAACTTCCAAAAAAAGTTGTGCAGAAGGCTCATCCCTGACCAAGTCAAATCTGGCAGGATGATCTCCCTCTTCACAATCGTCTTTAACCAAGGTGCGTACGGTTAAATCTTTCTGCCGTAAACGATTAAAAAGTATTTCGCCTATAAAACCGCTAGCGCCGATGACTAATATCTTTTTCACGATAAATGATGTCGAAAATTAATGGTTTTTAGACCAAACAGTGCGATTCACATAATCAACGTAACTCAAGACAATTCTGAGTAGTTGTTTTGAAACTGGACCAGCTTGGTAATCGATGATGGGGCGCATCACAGGCAGATTTTTTTTGTGTTGTGAAACGATGACCCGCACCGCATCCAACACTCTTTGTTTTTTCAAGCCACTCATAATCAACGTACCTACATCCATACCCTCGGGCCGCTCATGGGCATTACGGATCGTAATCGCTGGCAGATTCAACAGAGAGGCTTCCTCGGTAATTGTGCCACTATCAGATACCACGCAATAAGCTTCCATCTGCAATTTGATGTAATCACAAAAACCAAATGGCTTGAGAAACTGAACATGAGGGTTGAGCGTGCCGAGTTGCAAAGCATCCAAGCGCTTGCGGGTGCGGGGATGCGTGGAAACGATCACTTGCAGATCGTAAGTATCAGCCAAGGCATTGAAGGTTTCGACCATGTCCAGCAAGTTTTCCGGCGAATCGACATTTTCCTCGCGATGTACGCTGACCAGGAAATACTTGCCGACCTCCAGACCCATGCGTTGCAAAACATCGGATTTCCTAACTTGCGGCATGTAATGATCGAGCACTTCATGCATATGAGAACCAGTTTTGATGATAGTTTCCGGCCGAATGCCCTCGGCGATCAAATAGCGGCGCGCATGTTCGGTCAGAACCAAGTTGATGTCGCTTAAATGATCCAGCACCTTGCGGTTCAGTTCTTCGGGTACCCGCTGGTCGAAACAGCGGTTGCCCGCCTCCATGTGGAACACCGGGATCTTGCGGCGCTTGGCCGAGATGACCGCGAGGCAGGAGTTGGTGTCGCCGTAAAGCATGATCGCGTCGGGCTTTTCTTTCTCCATGACCTCGTCGGACTTCTCGATCACGCGCGCGATGGTCTGCGCGGCGTTCTCTCCGACCGCCTCCAGGAAATGGTCTGGCTTGCGGATGCCCAGGTCATCGAAGAAGACCTGGTTCAGACCGTAGTCGTAGTTCTGACCGGTGTGCACGAGGATGTGTTCGGTGTGCCGGTCGAACTCGGCGATCACGCGCGACATCTTGATCAGTTCGGGACGCGTCCCGACGATGGTCATGACCTTAAGCATTGAGTTCTTCCTGGATGAAATCGAGCTTGAGCAGCAGCTTCTTGACCTGCTCGACGTTCAGGCGCTCGGTGTTGTGCGAGGTGTAGTCGTCGAGGGTGGAGATCTTCTCCTCGCCCTCGCTGAAGTATTTCGCGTAGTTGAGGTCGCGGTTGTCGGCAGGGATGCGGTAGTAGCCGCCCATATCCTGCGCGTGCGCCATCTCTTCGCGCGAGATGAGCGACTCATACAGTTTCTCGCCGTGGCGGGTGCCGATGATGCGGACATCGTTTTTCTTCTCGAACAGTTCGGTGAGGGCTTGCGCCAGATCGGCGACGGTCGAGGCCGGCGCCTTTTGCACGAAGATGTCGCCCTGCTTGCCGTGCTCATAGGCATACAGCACCAGATCGACGGAGTCTTCCAGCGACATCAAGAAGCGTGTCATGTTTGGGTCGGTCACCGTCAGCGACTTGCCTGCCTTGAGCTGCTCCACGAACAGCGGGATGACCGAGCCGCGCGAAGCCATCACGTTGCCGTAGCGCGTGGCGCAGAACACCGTCTCGGTCTCGCGCTGCATGCGCGATTTGGCCACCATCAGTTTCTCGGCCATCGCCTTGGAGATGCCCATCGCATTGATCGGATACACTGCCTTGTCGGTACTCAGCACCACCACGCGTTTCACGCCGCAGGCGGTGGCCGCGTTCAGCACGTGCTCGGTGCCGATGACATTGGTGCGCACTGCTTCCATCGGGTAGAACTCGCACGAGGGCACCTGCTTCAGCGCCGCCGCGTGGAACACATAGTCCACACCGCGCATCGCCTGATACACGCTGTCGTAGTCGCGTACATCGCCGATGTAGAACTTGAGCTTGCTGTTGTTGAGCGCGATGCGCATGTCTTCCTGCTTCTTCTCGTCGCGGCTGAAGATGCGGATCTCGCGCACGTCGGTGGAGAGGAAACGCTTGAGCACGGTGTTGCCGAAGGAACCCGTGCCGCCGGTGATCATCAGTACTTTGTCTTTGAACATAAGAAAACCTATCAATATTTCAGATTTCGTCATTCCGGCGAAGGCCGGAATCCAGGCAAATAATTAATTCCCTTGCGTAGCAAGGACAAACCCCTAAAGCATTTTGAATAAAATCGCTGGATTCCGGCCTTCGCCGGAATGACGCTGTGGAATTTGTATAGGTATCCATGATTCGATCCCGGTTCATTTATAGGTGTGCATCGTTTCGATCAGTTCCGGCCACGCCGGTGCGACATACCCTGTCGCCTCGCGGAAGCGTCCGGCATCCAGCGAGCGGTCGATTACCAACTTGTCGCTGGGGACGATTTCTATCGTCTTGCCATATACAGCGGCAATCAACTTGAGCAAATCGTACTTCGAAATGGCTTGCGCGGCGACATGATACACGCCGGACAAGGCGCTATGCGGGATCACCACGTCGCGCACGATCTGCGCCAGCACGACCGTGGGCAGGCCGGAAAAGATCGCTTTGGTATAGCCGTTGCAGTGCCCCTGCTGCGCCAGGAACCAGCCGACCAGGCCGTGCGCGCTCTGCAGTTCGTGGCCAATGATGGAGGTGCGCAAGGTGACGGCATGTGGATAGGCGACCTCACCCAGAAATTTTGATCGCCCGTACAGGTCTTTCGCATCGGGCGGATCGGACTCGCGGTAATTGCCCTTGTCACCGGCAAAGACGCAGTCCGTGCTCATGTGCACCAGGCGCGCACCGGCCAGTTCGCACATCCGCGCCAGCCGGTGAGGCAGCAATGCATTGATGGGGATGGCCTGCAGCGGGTCATCCGCATCAGCGAGTTGCTTGATCAGCCCGACACAATTGATCACCACATCGGGGCGTGCCTGGATGAACGCCTGCAACAGCGAATCGTGCTGCTCTACATCCACACCCGCAATCAGGCGGTCAGCAATTCCGGGCTCGAACAAACACCTGGCGCTTGCCGAACGAACCGTGCCGTACACCTGCCAATCGGTCTTTTCGCTCAGCACCCGCATCATTGCGTTGCCGAGCATGCCGCTGGCACCCAATACCAATATTCTCATTCCGCTCTCTTTTTTTGCTCGCAAACGGAGCGTAGATGCATGATCAGCTGATCAACCAGCATGTCATGCGCAAAATGCTGCGCGTAGTATAAACGACCGCGCGCACCCATCGCTTCGCGCTCTTGTGGCGGCATACGATACAACTGCAGAATGGCCGCAGCGAGGGCGCTGCCATCTTCGGCCCGCACAGCCAGTCCGGCCCCGGCTGCAGTGACCAGTTCCGCCCCTTCGCCGTTGAGGCAAGCCAGTATCGGTCGCCCCGCCGCCAGATAGGCCTGCACCTTGCTGGGGATGGTGGCTTTGAATATCTCCCGGTCTGCCAGTGTGACCAGCAATGCTGATGCCTGCTGCATGAAACCCGGCATGGTCTCGAACGGGAAACGGCCCGGCAGATGCAGGTTGTTCAGGCCCAGCTGTTGTGCCTGCTGACGCATCCACTCCCAACGACTGCCCTCGCCCAGCACGACGAAGTGGATGTCGGGCTGCTCTTTCAACAAGCGTGCCGCCGCCACGATGACCTCGACCGCCTGCGCACTGCCGATGTTGCCGGCGAACATGACAGAGAATCCTTCGCCCAAGCCCTTGACCGTTGGCAGCTCTCCTTTTGCAGGGACGGCAAAACTGTCGTCCACCGAGTTCGGGTAATACTCGATGGGCGTTTCCCCGGCCAAGGAGCGAACTGGCGCGACGAACGCGTGCGACTGCACCAACAGCAGATCGACATGCCGGTAGATGAAACGCACCACAAACTCAACCAGTTTGAGTATCACCCGATTTCGCACGTGCCCCGTCGCCGACAGACTCTCCGGCCACAGATCCTGCACCCAAAGAACTACCGGGGCACCCTTCAGCCAGCCGAGAAATATTGCCGGGATAGCCTGAAGGATCGGCGACGGTGCGTAGACAAAGATCACATCGAATCTTTTATTGCGGAGAACCCATGGCGCCAACAACAACCCGGAGAAAATAAAGGATAGATAGTTCAATGCCAGACGTATTCCGCCGCGGCCTCTTGGTAGCAAGGGGATACGGTTTATCTCAATACCTTTCCAATTTTCCTGCTGACAACCAGATACACGGTATCCGTCGAAAACTTTCCCGCCCGGGTAGTTGGGTTTTCCGGTCAGAACATCGACCCCGACACCTTTATCAAATAGCGTCCTCGCCACATCGTTGATGCGAAAACTTTCCGGCCAGAAGTATTGATTGAAAAGGAGTACTTTCATGGCTGCTTATCGCGCTCTTTGTGTTCGATTCTTCCAGACACTCAGCAACCTATCCAGCAAGTAGATGATGAAGAGATTCAGGATGATCGTGCCAAACAGCAAATTGGATTGCGCCGGGACATAACCAAAACTGGCGAATCGGTAAGCCACAACCTCGCCAATCAATGCGCACAGGATCAAATTGCCACCGCCCAGCTTGAATGCGGCAAATTCGATCAGTGCCGCCAAGATACCCAACAGGAACATGCCCGCAAACAAAAATGGCAATGATCCCGGATAGTAGAAGAATGCCAATATCCCGGGCAAGGAAATGTAATGCTTCTTGGTAAAGTCAGTTTGATTGTACGGGGACGTGATCAGATTCTTGTCATAGAAACTCATCTTGTTCTCGGAATATTTCTCCCGCCAAGCATCTTTCCACAGATCCCAGCCGATCTTGGGATTGCTAGAGACTGCCATGACCCCTTCAATGCCAACCCAGCGATCGATCATTAAGGGCTTGCTCATTCCCACAACCTCGTTTATTTCGGCGTGACTAGAGCGCAAGTAATTCACCATCAATACCGAGCATACAAACAGAATCGCAAACATTGCAAAAGCAGTTGTCAAAAAACGCAACGATAACGTTATCGAGTTTTTCTTCATACTCGCATACAGCCCAACGGCCAGCGCACTGACATTCAATATCATGCCCCTGCTCAATAGCGAGACATTGGTGGCAAAACCTTCGAGCAAGCTCAACGCCACGGCGAGATATGACACCCCGTTTCTTAACGTCAGTTCGCAGCGCAATATCACGGCGGAAATAGACGTGAGGCCAAACAGCAACAGCCACTTGTACACTCCATTAAGGCCGAATGGCAAAACGGTCTGGGTGATGGCGCCTCTTTGATATATTCCCAAGTACCAATTGGTGAATCCAACCAGCAGGAACAAGCCAACGAAGCTGATCAGCACATATTTGCGATAAGCCTTATAGAACGCAACGATTCCAGTATGGGTGTAAGTAGCCGACTGCGCCGGGAAGATGAAAATGAATTTTTCACGAACGACACTGGCCACAATGAGCCCGAGCATTCCGACGGTGGTTACCCAAAGTGCATGATCGAACGCCGCACCGGAGCCGTCAAAATCACCCACTGCCTCGTGGAATGCCCCACCTGCAAAGCAAAGCCGGATTGTTAGTTTCAGCCAAAACCCCAGCCAGAAGAAGATACCGATGAAGGTGTCAAAGAAAATTGCGTTCTTCCTGAAGCCAAGAAACAGCAATGCATTTGCGGCAATAGTGAAGGTGAGATAGATATACAGATTACCCGTATAGAAAGTTGTGGCTGCCACAGTCAAAGCAGCTATCAACAACACAATGGCGTATTTTGCGACCTTAATCAGCAGGTCCACCGACACTTCACACATGCTTAACTTCATATTTTTGTCTTGCGAAGTGATTCGAATGGGCAAGTTTAGCAATGAACAGTCCCCAAACAAAGAAGATGAATACGCCTGGATAAGGTTGTCTCAAGCCAACTTGAGTCGAGTTGTCGATGGCCAGCAAGAAGAGCAACACCAAGAGATGCCCCTGCAGCGCCATATTTGAAAGAATCTGCCGTCTAGCCGCATAGCTTATGCGAACGGTATATCCAATCACTAACAGAATCGGAAGGATGGAAAGCGCCCCAAAATTTCGGATCACATCCAGATAATAATTATGCGCGCTGGTAAATCTCGACCGATCTACACTATCTTCATTTCCTAGCATTAATGTCTTCAGGCTATTGGCAACCTGGTCAGCGTAATACCCCCATGCATCCAGGGTACTTTGCCCCCAATCACTGAAACGATCCAGCAGAGGCAGGTAAGACGACACAGCATTCAAATAGACCAAGCAGGTAACAAATACCGCAAGGCAGATGCCGAGGGGCATCTTCTCCGCACCCTCACGCCATCTTGTGACCGCAAATGCACTGAGCCCGCCAACCAAAAAGACCATCGCAGTAAGTGAAAGTGACGCCGCCACATAGATGCCCATCACTGGAGAAAAAATGAGTAATGCATTTCTGTGTCCATTTACCTGCCACAAGGCGAACAGTGCCAACAGGAATGCGGCAACAAAGATAATAGGCACGTAGTCCAAGTGCTGATAGATGCTGAACACATACAGATACCCTGAAAGGGTCAAACTTCCCTGCACCCAACTTGAGATGAGTTGGAAGGGCACAACCATCAACAGTATGGCAAGAAAAGTCTTCTCGACCCTTACGGATGTATCCAACCCATCTGTCTTGAGCATCTCACCCAAGGCAAGCGCACCCATCGGCAACACGCACTGGATTATCAGTATCAACTTGGTCGAGTCCAGACCGGTACGTCCATCCGCAACCATCAATGTGGTAAATACCATTGCAACGAAGGTAAAAAAGATCATGCCTATCGATAAGCGAGCAGCGCGATATGCCCCGATCAGCAAGATGCCGATGTAAGTAAGAAACAGCGATATCGGCACCGGCAGCGAGACGAGGCTGCTATTGCCGGTTTCTGGAATAAATGCTGAATGAAACAGCCCGCTCTCAAAGCTGATGAACAAAGGGACCAAGACCAGAAAGGCGGCAAACAACTGAAATCCGCCCTTTAATGCGATGTGCTCGTTTCGCATTGATATCTCGTTCAGTTCACTGCTCTTATAAAACAGCAATGCAAGCAAAGCGCCCAACAGCGAAAGGCCTACAACTGCTTGTATCCCGAGAAAGAAAAATGCAAGTGGCAAGGCTGCGATGACGAGCATGTTCATCAACAAGTCGGGGCCCCAAAGATCGTGTCCTTCGTTGTGAACCAGCAATCTGCTGCGCAGCAATTGCGCATGAACCATGATGACCCCGCCAACCATGGATAAACCGACAGCCTGCCAGAAATATCCCTCTTTGCCGGTCCATGCGAACACACCGGAGTCAAATACGGCAACGCAGTAAGTCATGATTCCGAAGCCGGCAAAACCCCAGAGCAGAAGGCTGAATAACTTGGGGAATCTGTATACGCCACCAGCCTTTTCATTGAAGGCGATGCTAGGAGTCTGTCGGTCTTAAGGATTATGCTTGATCGCTTTTAAAAAAAGTCACAAAAAAACACCCAAAGCAATCAAAATCATGCTGTTTTTAGCTCAGTTTAATTGGCCATTAACAATGAGTCCCTTTTACTCAAGACGTAAGACGCAAAGACGCTTTAGATTGAACGCCATACACACCAGTAGCCACTCACCTTGCACAGCGTCTAAACCACGTAGCATAAAACGACGAAAGCCCATCACCTCTTTGATAATACCAAACACGGGTTCTACGGTAGATTTGCGTTGGGCATAGAACGCTTTAC
>JAGXSU010000079.1 GCA_018333785.1 Methylomicrobium sp.
GTTAATATAAAAACGACCGCGATCAATAAAATAATTCTTATGGCCTTCATGGTTCCTCCTCCTTTTCATAGACCCTTAAATTGTCTTATCCTCTCTTTCAGGGAATCGGCATTCTTAATATGCAGAAGAGTTACTTCTTTAATAGGTCCTGACGCCGAAGTAAATTCAATATTCCCGATATTGAGCATGCGCTGAAGAATACCCTGCGTAACATTTATACTCCTTTCTCCATCGGTTGCCGCAGTTAATATAAATCATGTGATTCTACATTCCAAAACCCATTTTCATCCATAGTCATGATGCAAAAAAAACCATTCCTCAGCATTGCCCCGTAAGAATTCTGACTATCCACCGTTCCAGATGCATAATAATGATAATCATCCTTGCGAAAAAGGGATGCTTCAGGCGTAGACATAGAAGGCGTAAACCTTGCAACCGATGGAGTTTTAAGCCAAACCTTGATAACTGATGTGCAAAGATCATAGGCGCTCTTCTTCTTTTCGTTGCTTATTTCTTCAGGGATGTATGTTTTGTTTTTTGAAGATTTTAGGTCGTCTAAGGGATAGCGGCTACCAGGGGAAGCTTGGCTTTCAGATTTATACTTTCCAAGATCAGCATCCGTATAAACCCGAGAATCTCCAGCAAAGGCAGATACCGCAATCAATAACACTGCTAATATTATCAGCACTTTTTTCATCTCACCCCTCCTTATCTCCTTGTCGCTTTTTTCTGGCAAAAACAGCGTCAGAAAGCTTCTGTAGCTCAATCTTCGTCAAATCTCTTATTGATTCCTTTTTGAATCTTTCATATATATAACCATCCAGGGCTTCTTTTGACCAGCCTAAATTATTTCGCGCGGTGGCGAAGATCGCCGCCTGCTTATCTTTTCTCCACTCGTCAGCATCTGTCCGCTTTAGGCCCTTCTTCAACCGTCCTATCCACTGAACAAGATATAACTCCGCAAGATCAAATTGGGCATGTTTAATTTCCCTATAATAAGTAACGCCCATCTTTCTATTCAAAGCATTCCATACGGCCCCATAAGTTTTGGGTTTCTTCTTCACTTTCCGTTCTAACTCCACGCTTTTATTGACTAATTCTTTTAATCTGTTAGCCTCGTCGCCGGTGATATCATCCGGCCCCGGATGGTACTCCGTCTTCCGGTGAATCCTTGTATTCATATAGACATCGCGGCCTGCAATCGCAACGTAATGGCTATTTTTGACCTCGATATGGAGTTGGGACGGCTCTGTTTTTACAATCTCATCAACTGTTTTTCCGCCCATCTCTGCCATTTTCATTAAAACGTCTATACCAGGGACACGTTCTCCCTTAAGATATTGTTGAATCGTGCTCTTAGCAATACCGAGTTCTTTAGCAAGGCCTTCCTGTGTAGTCTTTGTTTCCCGCATAAGGACATTTAAGTAGTTCGATATTTTCTCCCGAAGATGAGACATCAAAGCCTCCTTTGAAGCTTATTAAAAAAAATACTTGACAAAGCCACAATCGTGGCTTATAGTATTCCCATGGGAATAAGAAAAGTTACTCTTAACGGCAAAAAAACAGACCGATTCTCTTATGTCAGAGCATTGATGGTCCTCCACGAATTGAGACCCGGAGCGGTTTCGCGGGCGCTTGGGGTTACAACAGCTGCGGTTGCCCACGTCATAAGAGGATATGGCGAAAGCCATAGGATCAAGAAATATATTGCGGACGTCATTGGCATCGAATTTAAAGAACTTTGGGGGCATGAATACCGGCCCCGCAAAGCGGCATAAGAGGAAAGGGAACCCACATGGAAGAAAATTATATTGACATTCTTCAGAAGCAAGACAGGCTCCTTTCTGAAGCCAGAGACACCATTCTTGACCTGACAAAAGAAAGATTGAGTTTAAGCGAGGATCTCAGAAGGATTCGCAAGCATGTCAAAGAACTCATAATCCAGATAATAAATAACAGCGACCCGGATGGCAATATGATTGCCCGCTGGTTTGACGAGATTGTGGGCGAAATTGAGCGTAATCTCATCCCCCCCAAGGATAAGGCTGCATGAACGAACTTGCGCCCGCACTTCCCATCGGCTATTCCAAAGACTTGATGGTATGGGGTGCTGCCGGACTGCCCTGGCTTGATAGCGATACGCTGGGCCGTATGCTCCACGTTGATTCGTCCGACTTTCGCAGGCGGATTACTCGGACTTACAACCGCAATAAAATGCATTTTAGCGACCGCGACACTGTCCTTCTGAAGGTCGCAACCATCTATCAGTGGCAGGGGACATCGGGGGTCAATATGACCCCCGATGTCCCCCCTAAAGCTGCGACCCAAAAAAGAGATATGCGGTTCTTTTCTATGCCCTCCGGGATCATTAAGCTCTGTATGTTCTCGGATAGCGCTGCGAGAATCACTGTCGTCGAAAAGCTCCTTACTATCTACACCGCATTTATCACCGGCAAGCTGCCGCGCATCCCCCAAAACCCCACTCTCGCTCAAATAGCCTGGCTGAAGCCTTACACCAGGGGGATCGGCCCGGCAATAACTTCCGTCTGCGCCGAGATCGGCAAATGCCCGAATACCGTCCGCAGCTATATAAGGAAGATTCGTGGGGGTGAATCGATTCGGCTTAACAAAACGCCGGGCAAGATGGCGTATGTGCATAAAAAGCACCGCGACAAATACGACGAGGCCATAAGGCTGCGCTCCGGCGGGCTTAAACTGCGGGAGATCAGTAAGAAGACCGGAGTGCTGATAACAACAATCAGTAATTGGACAAAGGAGAAATGCAATACAACAGGAGGACTTTTGACTTATGAGCAAGAAACCGAGCAATAAAGCACTCGAACAATTAGATATCTCCCGAAAATTCATGGAGGATTTGCTGGCGATGACCGAGGATGAGCTGTGGGACTTTTTCCGCGCGGGCGAAATAGATCGGCTGGACACCAATTTTAAGAGCCAGTTAATTTTGGCGCTCACAACCAAGGCACGGTCGGCCATAGCGCTTTTGCCAGCCATCACCCCAGGTTCCCTAAGAGTCTACAGAGTCTACAAGGATAGAAAGGCTTTACGCACCATATACAAGAGATACGCCGCGAAATACGGCGTGACAATAAAGCCCTTAACAGGAGGGCAGCATAAATGAAAGACCTTTTCAGAGTAAAGCTCGTCGATCGCAAATGCATAATGCGCGAATACAGCGGGATTACCCTCAAAGACGTAGCCAGGCTTCTCCCGAACGCGCACCCGCAGACGCATGTTGACGTCTCAGAGATGAAACGGCAGATCATGGCAAATCCTTCAGCAAATCCCGCATATACTCCAGACGCGCTAAGGCGTCATCAACGTGCGATCTCAGGTCATCGCCGCTTAACCCGGAATACAATTGAGGCAGCTCGCCTGCTAATCCGGAAGTCAAATCCAGAAGCCGTCCGCTGTTCAGGAGGGAAATAATATAGTGGTTAATAATAATGCAGCCGTTATATTGGCCCTCGGCCTGCATACAAAACAGACATTCGTTTTCTTTGCATGGGCCAAAGTTGCTGAGCGGACAACCTTTCACGTTTACCCCCGGGAGCCGGTGGAATCCAACGCTGCCGGCTCCCCCCTTTTGCGCGCGGTCGAAACGACCGGCAGCATAGAGTATAAAAAATTTTGCCCGGTTTGTCCATGTCAATAATCAAAAAGAAAATAGACATCAAACATCTCAACAAACAGCTCGACATTTTCAGCCTCATCGAAGAGCTTTCGAAAGACCAGGCCCGGGCAGCGGCGTCGCCTTCCATCAACGGAAAAGCAAGCGTGGACGCGGCTGTCCGGGCCATCATCAGCGATGCGCTGAAACATTGCCCGCTCAGCAGGTACGAGGTCGCAGCAAAAATGTCCGAGATCCTCGGCGTGGAAATTACCAAAGCCCAGATAGACGCCTGGTCTGCGGAAAGCAAGGAAAACCACAGGTTTCCGTTTGTCTATACCGGCGCATTCTGCCGGTCCACCGGCGATAAAACGCTTGTCCGTTACATGGCCCAGCTCTGCGACGGATATTACATCGAGG
>JAGXSU010000080.1 GCA_018333785.1 Methylomicrobium sp.
ACCGACAGGGGTGAACCGATAAACGGCAGATTAGGATTGTAAACGCCCAATCGGCTCAAAAAACGGGGTTCATCGGCAATCCGGTCGACCACAATAGTACTGCCTTCATCCAAAATAGCGCCAACCAGTCCTTCTCCGGGCTGATAGCGCACCGATTTGTCAATATTTTCGCCATACACTTCACAAATGCCCATGCTGTCATCATCAACGTCACGTAAGGTAATCATGCCGAAGTGCAGGCCATTACGTTTGTGTAATATTTCCAGGATACCGCCCAGTTTGTTGTGCATATCATGTGTGCTGTTCAGCAATTGACTGACCAGGAACAAGGTATCCAGTTCGGACTCGACCAACAATAGACGCTCTGACATGATTTATCGTTTAACCGTTGATTTTTTTTGGTGCACGGGAAACCCTATCTTGAAACGGCAGCCTTCGTTATAGGCCGAATCAATTTCTATGGTTCCGTTATGTTGGTTGACGATTTCTTTCGCCATGACCAACCCCATACCTGCCTGAATCGCACCCATAGGGTGCGTGGTATAAAACGGTTCAAAAACCTTGATACGTTGATTCGAGGGTATGCCGGGCCCTTTATCATCGAGTAAAACATAAACCCAATCGCGCTCAACGGCCGTCGTTATTTTGATTAAGCGCTCTTTGCTACCGTTGCGGTTCATCGCTTCGATAGCATTGTCTATCAACTGTTTGAACAGCATCCGCAATTTGTTTTCCGATCCCAATACGGAAGGTAAAATGGGACTGGGCCGCCAGTCAATAATGATGCCGTTAGCCAATAGTTTTGTGCTGCTCATTTGCGTGACTTCATGCAGCAACTGATTCAAATTGACCGGTATCACGGCTGTTTCGGGGATCTCAGGAACGCATCGCTGCAAGGTGGCCAGCGTTTCATCACCCATTCGACTGACTTGCTGCAAAAGATCTTTGATCGGGCTGTTTTGGCTATCGTTACGTTGACTCATTATGTTGATAGCCGCGCTGATCTGATTTAGCGGCTGGCTGATATGGTGCATCGCGCCCAGCAAAGTCTCTCTGATGCTTCGCAGTTGCTCTTCTTCTGCCAGCAGGGTGCGTAATGTTTGTAACTGGAGTTCTTCCTGCTGTCTCCGCTGTTGGGTAATGTCACTTAAACTCAGTAACAGATAATCCTTGGTCTGGCCAGAGAAAAAGGCATCGGCACAGGTATCATTTTCGGTGAACCAGTTGCCTGAACAGGCATACCAGCGAGTTCCTCGGCGGCCCATGCCTTCCATCCTCAGTTCCCTGTTGACGAAACCGTGTTCGGTGTTGGATGCGTATTGCCAGAGATCGCCCATGTCCTGGCGCAACAGGTTCAAAAAAAACTGGACCGGTTCCTGGAGCCCCAGGTCACTGATCAGCATTTTATAGACCTGATTATCCATGACCACCCGGTCTTCTTTATCCAGCACAACCATCGCGACAGGGGACGCATTGATCACCGATTCGATCAGTTTTTTCTGATTTTTGACCTTTTGTTCGGCATGGTACGTCTTGGTAATGTCTCTGTGCATGCCAATATAGTGCGTTATATGGCCTTCTTCGTCCTGCATTGGCGCAATGGATAATTCAGCGAGATAGCGTTGTCCTGTTTTTGTTCGATTGACCAGATGGCCGCGCCAGACTTTTTTTCGCGAAATGGTATGCCATAAATCGTAATAGACGGTTCTGGGTGTTGATCTATCCGACAACGCTGATTCGTTTTGGCCCAGTATCTCCGTAGATTTATAACCCGTGACTTCGGTAAAAGCCTTGTTGATATAAAGGATATTGGCTTTCTTATCGGTGATCGATATTGCGATAGGCACTTGTTCGACGACTTGTACCAGCATAAAAAAAGGCAGCATCTTACCTTGCTGCCCCAATGACTCGATAAGCTTGTGCAGCTGTTGGTTGACCGAAGCAGACGGAGCCAGCAGGGCCATCATCTGCTCGATATCGAGAGAGGAATGTTCATAATCCGGAAACGTATTATTCATATCGATCAGTCTCTTTATTTCCTTAATATTAGGAAGGATTAAGCAATTTAAACGCCAAATTCATTTAAAGACCGCTTGTCTCTTTAATATCAAGAGCCTTATGTAGAAATTGCTACGAAATTCAGACTATTCGGCACTCCGGTTTTGTAGCGTTTACGACAATAGCTATTTCCGTTTGAGTCATTGTGTTTTTTTTCACACAGAGAAACAGGCTTTAATCTGCTTGGTTTCGCGATGGTTAGTGGTGTTCACTAGTCAAATCGGTATTGGCATGGTTGATGCTGGCTGACATGGAAAAGATAACGAATAAAGGCAAGATGATGGGCGAATATTTAATGCTGATTGTTGGAACTGCGTTAGTCAATAACGTGGTTCTGGTCAAGTTTTTGGGCTTGTGTCCATTTATGGGCGTATCCAATAAACTGGACTCAGCACTGGGCATGGGGCTGGCGACCACTTTTGTGTTGACCTTGGCGGCACTCTCCGGCTGGTTGCTGGAACACGGTGTATTAATTCCTCTGGATATCGGCTTTTTAAGGGTGTTGAGTTTTATTCTGGTGATTGCCGCAGTCGTTCAGTTTACTGAATTGGTGATTCATAAAACCAGTCCGGTTCTTTATCAGGTGTTAGGCATTTTTTTGCCCTTGATTACGACTAATTGTGCGGTACTGGGTGTGGCCTTGCTTAATATTCAACAAGAATCGGGATTTATGGAAAGCGTTCTTTACGGGTTTGGTTCTGCGCTGGGATTTACGCTGGTCATGGTTATTTTTGCAGGGCTTAGAGAGCGGCTGGCTTTAATGGCTGTGCCGGTTTTATTTGCCGGAACTCCGATTGCATTCATTACCGCAGGCATACTGTCTCTGGCCTTTATGGGTTTTGCCGGTCTTTCTCCAAAATAGCGAGGTTTTTATGTACGTATTATCCGCGATTGCAAGCTTGGCAACCTTGGGTTTGGTATTGGGCTGGTTATTGGCAATTGCTGCTAAATATCTCAAAGTCGAGAGCAATCCCATCGTAGAGGAGTTGGAAGCCTTGATGCCGGGCTCACAGTGCGGACAATGCGGATTTCCGGGTTGCCGTCCCGCTGCGGAAGCCATCGCAAATGGAGAAGCACCTATCACGGTCTGTCCACCGGGAGGCAGTGCTCTAGCAGAACAATTTGCAGCGCTGCTCGGTGTTTCCATTGATTTAAGCAATTTTGAAGAACCGGAATTTTTGATCGCCAAAGTCAGCGAAGATACCTGCACAGGCTGTACGCGCTGTTTTAAAGTCTGTCCAACAGATGCGATCGTCGGAGCAGCCAAACAGATTCATGCGGTAGTGGCAGATGCGTGTACCGGATGTCAGAAATGTATTGATGTATGTCCCACAGAATGTTTGCAGATGCACAAGCCGGAAGTTACCTTGCGTAACTGGCGCTGGCAAAAGCCTTTATCTGAACCAGCCGGGGCGCTGGCATGATCAGCTTAATGCAAAGCTTTAGAATTCGGGGCGGCGTTCATCCGGATCCCAAGAAAACGGCAACGACCGATCTTTCTATTGCCTCTGATTTTCCTTTACCTAAAAAATTGTATATTCCGTTACAACAGCACGTTGGCAAACCGGCTGAGCCCGTGGTCAGGGTCGGTGATTACGTCTACAAAGGGCAATTGTTGGCACACAGTCAGGGTATGATTTCAGCGCCTGTGCACGCACCCAGTTCCGGTGTTGTCACCGATATCGCAGATTATCCAGCTCCTCATCCATCGGCCTTGCCGATACGTACAGTTTTCATGGAAACCGATGGGAAAGATGCCTGGCAATTACTGCAGACTCCTACCGACCCTTTTGCCTTGAGTGCTGAAGAAATCAGTTTACGTGTCGGTGCAGCCGGTGTTGTCGGCATGGGGGGCGCCACGTTTCCGGCTGCCGTCAAGCTGAATCTGGGCCGGAAAAATAAAATCAGCACCTTGTTGATCAACGGCGGCGAATGTGAGCCCTATTTGACGTGCGATGACCGTCTCATGCAGGAGTCAGCCGATGGCATTATCGATGGAATTCGCATCATGCTGCACGGCATGGAAACTCCGCAAGCCATTGTCGGCATAGAAGATAACAAGCCGGCGGCCTTTCGTGCGATGAAAAAAGCGGCGGCTGACTATCGGCAAATTGAAGTAAGACAGGTCCCGACTCATTATCCTATGGGATGGGACAGACAATTGATTCGCTATTTGACCGGAAAAGAGGTTCCGGCCGATGGTCGGGCAACCGATGTCGGTGTTTTGATGCACAACGTGGCAACGGCTTATGCGATTCATCATGCAATAAGGCATAACCGTCCGTTAGTAGACCGGGTAGTCACTATTGCCGGTGGTGCTGCTGTCTCCCCAGGAAATGTTTGGGTGCCTATCGGTACACTGATTTCAGAATTACTGGATTATTGCCGGGTTGATAGGGCACGCATGGCGCGTTTGGTGATGGGCGGACCCATGATGGGCGATGCATTGCCGATTGCTGAACTGCCTGTCGTCAAAGCAACCAGCGGCATACTGGCCTTGACCCAGGATGAAATTACGCGCGGTAGTGAACAGGCCTGTATTCGTTGTGCCCGATGCATTAGTGCTTGTCCGGCCGGTTTGCTGCCGGTCGATATGGCGAACAGAATTCGCAGCAATCAACTGGAGGCGGCTGTTGACATCGGTTTAAAAGATTGCATCAGTTGCGGTTCCTGTTCTTATGTATGTCCTTCCAACATACCTTTGGTGCATTATTTTAAGTATGCAGCCGGTGAATTGGCCGCCAGACAACAAGCACAACACAAAACCGAGCAAACCAAAAAACTGATTGATGAACGGAACAAACGGATCGAACGGATTGAAAAGCAAAAAGCCGAGGAAGCGGCGCGGGAATTAGCTGCAAAAGTCGCAAAATACACGGCAGACCAGGCGGAGCAGGTAATATGAATAAGGTTGCACGGCTGATAACAGGACCTTACTCATGCTGAATATCAAGCCCACGACAGGACCCCATACCACAGAAAACCTGAGCATTGGCGGGATCATGCGGCAGGTTATTTACGCGCTGATCCCTGCCACTCTGTTCGGACTTTATTTGTTTGGCTGGCCGGCGATTAATTTGTTTTTGATCACGCTGTTTTCTGCTCTGTTTTTTGAATATTTCTGTCTGAAACTGGCCGATAAACCCGCGTTGCCGGCACTAAAAGACAGTTCCGCACTCTTAACCGCCTGGCTGCTGGCAATGAGTTTGCCGCCTTGGGCTCCCTGGTGGGTGGGTGTTATTGGTGCGGGTATGGCGATCATATTGGGCAAGCAGGTCTATGGCGGCTTGGGACAAAATTTGTTTAATCCGGCCATGCTGGCCAGAGTCGCCTTGCTGATTTCATTTCCCTTGGAGCTAACCACTTGGGCTAACGTTGCACCCTGGTTATCAGAAACGGCACCTGATTTTAAGACCGGATTGCACATTACCTTCATGGGGCTTGACACTATCGACGGTTCTACCGGCGCCACCGTGCTGGGCTATGTGAAAACCGAATTGTCGCAAAAGCATCCGTTATCGGTGAGTCTGGCAGATATCTACAACGCGAATAATGCCTGGCTGGGTTTTATGCGCGGCAGTTTATCCGAAACCTCGGCCATTCTTTTGATTTTGGGTGGGGGCTGGTTACTGTTTAAAAAAATTATTACCTGGCATATTCCTTTATCGATCATTGTCTCGGTTGCTTTAATATCTGCTGTCTTTCATACCCTGAATCCGGAAATCTATTTAAGTCCAAGTGTGCATCTCAGTTCCGGTGCATTGATGTGCGCCGCCTTCTTTATCGCGACCGATTACGTCACTTCGCCCAATACCCCGGTAGGTCAGCTGATTTTTGGTTCGGCGTGCGGCCTGTTGATTTTTACGATAAGAACCTGGGGTGGATATCCGGAAGGGGCGGCTTTTGCGATTTTGTTGATGAATGCGTTCACACCGCTAATCGATCATTACGTTAAACCCAGAATTTATGGCCGGGATCGTCAGAGGCGGCCTTTAGAGCTTTAAGCTGGCCGCCTTAATTAATATTGGTAAACCCCCGGCTATGCCGGGGGACTCTCAAAGGTTTGACCTATAAGGCGGTCGCAACGATGCTCTTATCTCGACCAAAAGATAGGAGAATCGAAAATGAGAGAATATCAAAGTTTGAGTCATAGCAAGTGGGATTGCAAATACCATGTGGTGTTTATTCCAAAGCGCAGGCGCAAAGCCATGTTTGGTGGGTTGCGGCAGCATTTGGGACAGTTATTTCATGAGT
>JAGXSU010000081.1 GCA_018333785.1 Methylomicrobium sp.
TGGCAGGTACGTATCAAAGGAGACGCGCCCCGGCGTATTCTCATTCAGCGGTGCGGAGGGTTGGAGACCTTCCGCCTGCGATTGCACCACAAGCGCTCCGCTTGTCTTTTCATATTGCAGGCTGAAGACATACTGCTCGCCATAGGAAAGCGCCACCGCATCGCTGATGTATTTCTGAAGCCCGCTGGACGGCGCGACCGATGCATACGGCGGGATGGTTACAAGAGATGTCACGTTCAACGGTTCCAGCACGTTTACTGAGAACGAATCCACCGCATAGCTGCCGTCCCACGCGTAGGAGAACATGCGCTGGTCTCCGCTGATGGTCAGCGGCTGGTAGTATTCAAAGCGATACACGGAATTTTGGTCGATCGGCATCGTAAATGACTGCCATTCGCCGTCGCTTCTCACGCCGCTGAAATCGGCGTTAAGCAAGCCGCCCTCCGCCGACTGCACCGCCACCGCGATCAGGTTCGCGTCGCGGGGAATGCGGAAGGTTAGGTTCACGGGCAGGGACACGCCGGGCGCAACACGAAAATCAACGATCACCAGCATACTGGGCTGGTCGTATTCGGGCCACAACTCAACCGTCACAGTGGACAGACGGAGGTTGGATTGGGCGAATGAAAACGAAGGAAACACGAACAACGCGACCAGCAATGAAATCAGTAACAACCTGCGCATGGACTCCTCCAAACGATTAAGTTTTTTTCTTATCTTACCATGCGGTTTTTAGGCTGTGCATAGATGAAATCAGGCACTATTATGGACAAATGTCACCCTTTTTATACAAGTAAAAGCAAGGCGTTCCTGTTCAGGATGAGTCAATAAAATGACGGGCATTTCTGCCCGTCATTTTATTTCACCCGCCTGATTGATATAGGAGATTGCAACTATCCATATCGCATTAGTGATTACGGCTTTTCAACCGGACCTTTTTCCAGGTCGATTGCGTGGCAAGCCTGACAGTTTCGTTCTTCCATCCTGTCTGCTCCCATGTGAAAACCCTTATCCAGCAGGTTCTCATAGGCATGCGTTGTGGGAGGCGCAAACACTTTGGTCTGGAAAGTGGGAACCAATGTCCAGTCCACGGATGAGATGCTGTCCACCATGATTGCCACCACGTCGGCATCGGTGCTTTCATTACCAAGTGCGTACGGGAAGGAAATGAAGTGCGTCTGGGAGCCTTTGCCAATATCATGTACAGCGAAGGCGAAGGGGAATTTCACGCCGCTTGCCAGGCTGGCAAAGTCTACATCATCCACACCAACGGTTGCGGTGGTCAAGTCGCGTATCAGGGTGACTGTCCAGATATTGTTTTCATAGTCAAAGTCGCGGGTGGAGGAAACATCGTGCTGGCTGGAGGGGAAGATAAAATTGACAGCGCGGGTAACCATCACGCCATCAGCCATCTTGGAGGCGATGTCGTCGAGCATGGCTTCGGCGGCGGCGGCATCCGCGACGCCCGTTTGCGCTGCCCAGTAAGCTGCCCAATCGCTGTTGTATTCAGGCGCTTCCACTGCGCCGGCAGTAACGAGCAGATACATGATATCGATGCTGTTGACTTTATCAATCGGGTCGAACGCCAGGTCCTGATAAACGATCAAGTTCGATCGGTAGGTAATATCTTCGATGGAGGCAAGCAGCACCTGAACATCAGTAAAGGCATTTCCATTTGCATCAGCAAGGAAGTAATTATTGAAGCCGGATTTGGCGGGGTTGAAGACAAACCGCGGAAGCAGAGTGTCTTTCCACACCAGCACATCGCCGCCCCAAGTCTGATCTTCGCGCAAGCGGTCGCCTTTTTCGCGCAGCCAGTTTGTAGGTCCGCTGGCATTATCGCGTTGGCGCCCTAAAGCGCCGGCTTCAAACAAACCAGTGGAAACCCAAGTGTCTTCAGCATACCCCATGACACCGCTGCGTCCGCCGCGCCAGTGCCACATATCCAGAGCATAAGCGCCCGCTTCGGCGCCTTCCGGAGCCAGCACATAGTGGTCGGCTTCAACTTTATTGCCATCGGCGTCAAGAAGCTGACCAGGCATATTCACAAGATCGGAATGGCAGGCAACATAGCAGCCCATGGTGGTAAAACCAGGCACAGGCTGTTGCGGGTTGTCGATCATCAGCGCAATACGATCTTCTTCAACGCGCTCGGCGGATGGCAGGCGGTTCCATTCGCCCTCTTTGAACTGCACAAAATCATGGAACTGCCCGGCGTACTCCTTGGTGCTCATCCAGGTAAAGCGCAAGGCTATTTGATCGCCGTCATAGACAGCCTGAACGACCACATCGCCTGGATTCTCCGGCGCAGGCAAAACAACTGGTTCTTCAGTGGGGGCGGGTGCTTCCGTGGGTTGCTCCACTGCCGGAGCCTCAGTGGGGGGTTCTACAACCGGGGCTTCTGTGGCAGCCTGCCCGCCACATGCTGCGAGCACGAGTAAAATGCCTGTGAGGATGGCAAAAATCGAAAAAACACGTTTATTCATCATCAAATCTCCTTTTGGGTATCTTTTTACATTATTGGGTAATATGACCCAATGCATTCATATTCTATATTGTTCTATAAATATCAATAGTGACATAACGCACTAATAAGGCGTGATTAAAATATCCTTAATTTATGAGAAAAACACTTACAATAAGCGCAAAATATCATGCGAATTGAGATCCTTTTTCTTGTTTATTTGATCTACGGACTCGCCTTTTTCTCCATGGGTTTGGTTTTAATCCTGGAGGCAAGGCGAACTTCCCCCCATCTTGGTCAAAGACGTCTGCTCGTGCCCCTGGCTCTCTTCGGACTCATGCACGGAATGCATGAATGGCTCCAAATGTTCAAACTGCAATACGAAGAGTTCCTGCCCATTTGGGCAAACTGGTTTCGCTTGCTATGGCTGATGTTCTCTTATGGCATGCTCTGGTTTTATGGATGGCAAGCCTTCCGCGTTGCACGAAATAACATCAGCCCATTAACGTCTTTTGGACGAATCACCCTTCCCCTTTTTATGTTATTCGCTTTATTCGACATCCTCACAGCCTTTTTTCAGGGGGACATCACACCGCTCCAAACAACGGGTGGGTTGATCCGTTACCTTATGGCGGTTCCCGGCTCAGCCATTGCTGCTCTGGGACTTCAAGCAAGCGCGAACAAAGCCAGGGCAGATTCACGCCAGCCGCTGGATAATCATTACAATTGGGCGGCGGGCGGATTTGCCCTGTACAGTGTTACACATCTTTTTGTTCCCCAGATGAATACGCTGGCAGCCAGCCTGATCAACACCAGCATTTTTCTTGAACTTACAGGCTTCCCCATTCAAGTTTTACGAACCATTGCCGCTATTATCATTACATGGAATATATTCCGCGCCACGAATTTTCTGGAAAACGAAAGGCAGGTACGCCTCGACAAAGCGCAAAAGGCGCATCTCGGAGCACTTGAACAACAAGAGGCACTGCGACGTGAGCTCCTGCATCATATCGTACATGCGCAAGAGGAGGAACGCGCCCGCATCGCGCGCGAACTCCACGATGAAATGGCACAAACCTTAACCGCTTTTACGCTGGACCTCGGCACATTGAAACAAATAAACAGTCCCCGCTCCAAGTCCACCCCGATCATTGCAAGGCTCCAGGAACTTGGCAAAAAGATGTCGCGGGATATAAATCAAATGGTATACGCCCTGCGCCCTGCGCATTTGGATGACCTTGGGCTTTTACCCGCTTTGCAGCACCTCGCAGACGAGAATGGTCCGCGGCTTGGCTTGCAGATCGAATTTATAATAAGTGGAGAACCGCGTCGTCTGGACTCTCTTATTGAAACTGTCCTTTTTCGAATTGCGCAGGAATCCATGACAAATATTGCCCGTCATGCCAAGGCGGAAAGAGTCCGTCTTTTTATCAATTATTTTTTGGATGAAGTGGAATTGGAAGTATCGGACAATGGTGTTGGATTTTACCCCGAGGATATATTCCTCGAATCACGCAGTTGGGGTTTGGCTGGAATGAAGGAAAGGGCTGAATCGGCAGGAGGCAGGTTCGAGGTTCAGTCGGAAGCGGGGCGTGGCACGACCATCCGGGTTAATATTCCAATTCAGCCGGAGGAGCTATGAAATGTCAAAAATCCGCTTGATGCTTGCAGACGACCACCAGGTTATCCGTACCGGATTGAAATCATTTTTGGAAACCCAAGCCGATCTTGAAGTCGTTGCGGAAGCGGGTACGGGAAACGAAGCCATTAATCGCGCGCTGGAAACGCGCCCCGACATCATCATCATGGATATTTCAATGCCAGGCATGGACGGGTTGGAGGCAACGCGGAAATTAAAAGAACAGTGGAATGAGGCGGTTGTGCTGGCGCTGACCGTGCATGAAGACAAATATTATTTTATGAAAATGCTCGAAGCGGGCGCCAGCGGCTACCTTACCAAACAGGCAGCTTCGGATGAGTTGGTGCAAGCCATCCATGCCGTTGCCGATGGGCATATTTATTTACAGCCCGCCTTGGCGCGCTGGTTGTTGGATGATTATCAGAGCCTGATCAAGCCGAC
>JAGXSU010000082.1 GCA_018333785.1 Methylomicrobium sp.
ATCCGGCCTTCCCATAATACGGTGGCTTCAATCAAGGCCAGACGTTGCCGGGTATCCCATTTTAATGGGATATCAGATTGACCGGAGGGCTGCAATTTAGAGATCTTTTTCATTGTTGGAATTATATGTCATGAAAGTTGACATATCAAAATAATCGAACTATTTTGTAAGGAAGTAAAATACCGACATTCATAGCGATTTCACCTGCACTTGCTGAAAAACGGATTTAAAAGCTTAGAATGGGTTGAATTTCCAAGACAACATATTATTAAATCTATAAGCTGCCTAGGAAGGCTAGTCTCAAAACAACAAAGGAAAAATTAGTGAAATTTATCCATGCGGCAGACATACACTTAGATAGTCCATTAACGGGATTGAGTGCCTATGCTGATGCCCCTGTAGACATGCTGCGCACGGCGACTCGCGATGCCTTTACCAACCTGGTGACTGAAGCGATTGAGCAAGCGGTTGACTTCATGGTGATTGCCGGCGACCTCTACGATGGTACCTGGAAGGATCACAACACCGGCATTTATTTCTGTAGAGAAATGGGCCGTCTTAAAAAAGCGGGCATTCCGGTTTATCTGCTGTTCGGCAATCACGATGCCGAAAGTGAAATGACCAAGAAACTGCAACTCCCTGACAATGTCTTTGCCTTCGACACCCGAAGACCCAGCACTTTTCGTCTGGAAGATCTTAAGGTTGCCCTGCATGGCCGAAGCTTTAAGGAAAAAGAGACTTTAGAAAACCTCGTCACAGGGTACCCGTCTCCGGTGTCAGGCATGTTCAACATTGGCGTGCTCCACACCGCACTTGAGGGCAACGCAGCACACGCTACTTATGCCCCGTGCAGTTTAGATGAACTTCATGCCAAGGGCTATCACTACTGGGCATTGGGTCATGTTCATGAACATCAAATATGGCAAGGTGAGTCGACAGTGGTTTTCCCAGGCAACCTTCAGGGGCGCCATATCCGGGAGACCGGACCGCGTGGCGCGGTTATTGTGACTGCGGACGAAGAAGGCATTCATGACCTTCAGCGCCTGTTCGTCGATGTCCTGCGCTGGGCCAGTCTTGAGGTCGATGCAACCGAGTGCAAATCGCTATCGGACGTAGTGTCCATGATAGGAAAAGCGCTCGACGGACTTGTAGAAAGTAGCCTCTCGACCATCCCTTTAGCAGTTAGAGTCACCGTCACCGGCAACACGGCCGCGCATGGCGATCTTTTCGGACTGGAGTCACAACTGCGCGCCGAAGTCTTGGCCTTGGCAGTCACTGTGGGTGCGGAGCGGCTTTGGATTGAAAAGGTCAAGGTGGCGACTGCTTCGGCAGATGACGGTGAGGCGCTGCGAGCACGAGCCGATGCCTTATCCGATTTGCAGGACCTTCTTCAGGCAGCAGAATCGGACGCCGATTTCCTTAAAAGCTTGCAAGACGATCTTTTGGGTTTGGTCAACAAGGCCCCTTTGGAGTTGCAAACCAGTGTTCCTTACTTTAAGGCTATTCGTTCTGGCGACCTGGTAAACTTAGTTCGCGAAGTTCGTCCGGGGTTAGTGTCTCATTTAGCCAAGGTAGAATGACCATGCGCTTCCACCGCTTGGATTTAATAAAATATGGCAAATTTTCTGACCGCTCGGTTGAGTTTCCTGTTACCAAACAGGACTTTCATCTCATTGTCGGACCCAATGAGGCTGGCAAGTCGACAATGCGGTCCGCCATTGTTGATTTGTTGTTCGGTATCCCCCCGCGTTCGCAGCTCAGTTTTCTGCATCCCCTCAACGAACTGCGCCTCGGCGCTTCTATTAGCAATACCTCAGACTCGCTAGACTTTCACCGGGCAAAAGCTCTAAAACAAACCCTACGCTCACCACTGGATGTCGTTTTGCCTGATACCCTGCTGACACCCTTCCTTGGTACCGCGGATAGAAATTTCTTTGATCAAATGTTTGGTCTTGACCATACGCGCTTGGTGTCCGGAGGCAATAGCATCCTCAATGCCGAGAACGACGTCGGCCAGATCCTGTTTCAGTCGGCGGCGGGTGTTGCCAGTCTCGGTAAAATTCGTGATGCGCTGATCGCCGAGGCGGATAAGCTTTGGGCACCCCGAAAAGCCAATAACCGAGAGTATTACATCGCCGCAGATCAGCTCGACAAGGCGACCACCGCGTTAAAGGAAGCCACTGTCCGCACTAAAGTCTGGGTGGACGCCAATAGTAAGGTCGAATCTCTGCAAGAAGCGCTCAGTCATGAGCGCGAACGACATCAGCAACTCCAAAGCCAGCGTAATCGGCTTGAGCGCATTCGAAGGCTCGCCCCGTTTTTGATGACCCTGAGGGATAACGAACATAAACTGGCTGAATTGGCTGAAGTGATAGAACTGCCGGCAGATGCTGCGGCCACTCTCGCAAACGCAGAACGAGAGCTCGCTATCGCCCTTCAGCGTCTGGAATTGCGCAATAACGAGGTTGAAAACATCACGGAAGCGTTATCACACATCACTGTGAACCAAGCGCTACTTGATCTGGATGCCGACATAACCAAACTGGATAACCTTCGCCTTCAATACAGCGCCTATAAACGCGATATCGCCAATCGAAAAAATGAAATAGCCGCGCTTTGGCAAGCAGTGAGTCTAGCCTGCACCCAATTGGGTTGGGCACCGGATTCGGAAAGCGCAATTGCCCAGCGCCTGCCGACACTGCTGGTTCGCCGCGAACTCAGGCAACTGGTCCGCGACCGTGGCGGCATTATTCAGACATTACGGGCAGCAGAACAGGCAGAAAAGACCAAGGGTTCTGAAATCGAAGCGCTGTCAACGCAACTTGCCGCTTTGCAAACGGGTGAGGTCAAGCCTGCTCTGCGGGCAGCATTAGCAAACGCCAAATCATTTGGTGACACCGAGATAATCAATCAAAAACTACAGACTACGTTAACCAAGACGAAGTCAGCGCTGGAAGGTTTATTGTCAGCGTTGGGGCAATGGTGTAAGCCATTGCCTGAGTTAACAGCTCTGCAGCCGCCTAGCCAAGAAAAATTAACTCGTTTGATACAACAGCGGCAGGCCCTTAGCGCCGACAGGAAGTCGGTAAAGTTACGGCTACAAGATCAAACTGAAGAGGTTGTCCGAATTGAACTGCAAATTGCCCAGTTTAAAGCGCTACATCAGCCCACGACACTTGATGCGGTGATTGAAGCTCGGACTGAACGAGATGCAACGTGGGAGGCGATAAAAACGGGTGATATTGATCTGCAGCGAGAGGGACACTCGTTTGAAGAAAAGATGACCCATGCCGACCAAGTCGCCGATAGGCGGCTCGACGATGTCGAGGAAGCAACCGAACTCCAAAGTTTGAATCAACTGCTTGAACGGGAGAAGCAGAGCCTGATGATGATTGAAGGCCAATGTGCACAAGTGGAGGGAGAATTTCAGTTGTTAGATGATCAATGGGCTCATGAAGCAATATCAATCGGTTTAGACGGCATGCTTTTAGAGGACATGGGGGCATGGATTCTTAAACGGGAAAGGGTACTGACTGCGGCTATTGCACATCAAGACGCACAGGATGAATTTGATTCATTTAGCCGTTTAGTTGCAAAGTCCAGACTCAACCTCGTCAAGGCGTTGCAAGAAACGGGGCTTCCTGTGGTCGATACGGATAGCTTATCTATCCTGTGCGTTCAGGCAGAACAGCCTATTCAAGCGATCGACAGCGCTAAAATTCGGCACGAAACCTTATCGGCACAATTGCTTGCTGCGCAGTCACTGGCTACTACATTAAAGCAAACCACTGAGGACGCGAAAACGGAGGAACGCCGCTGGTCTAAAGCCTGGTCAATAACGCTCACCAAGATGGGATTATCGCCTGACAGCGATAGTGGAACCGCAGAAGGCGCTCTTGAGCTTATTGAGCAAATAGCCGAAAAGTTAGAAAAGATGCGGCAGATTCAAGTCGAGCGTATCGATACCATGAATGCTGATCTGAAGGCATTTTCTGTTGAAGCTGATCGACTCGCACAAATCATTGCTGCTGAGCTCAAAGATCAGCCCGCTGAGCAAATAGCACAAACATTAGCCAATCGATTAGGTCAAGCCCGCGAGTCTTTTGCGGAAAGCAGTCGCCTTAAGGAAGCCTTGCGTGTCGCAAACAGCCAGGTGCTGGAAGCCAGGGACTCGAGCCAAACAGCAATGGCGAGTTTGAAACCATTAATGGAAAAAGCCGGGGTCGACACCCCGGCTTTGTTGAATGAAGCAATTAGTCGATCTGATGAGCAACGCCGCCTAAATACAGCGCTGACACAAGCTAAAGCTAGTCTGCTTAATGGGGGGGATGGTCTGACACGGGAGCAACTCGAAGCGGAGATTGATGCCGCAGACCTGATTCAGCTTGCCGCTGAACTCACCCACATCAACGATGAAATTGCTGATGCAGTGCTGCAGCAAACGACTCTTTCCGCTGACCATGCAAACGCCTTACGAGCCTTGTCCGAAATCGGTGGATCAGATGCAGCCACACAAGCAGAGGCCCAACGCCAAGAAGCGATCGCGCAAATGTCGGATGTCGCAGAACGCTATGTAAAAGTTTGCACCGCCGGGCGCTTGCTCCGCTGGTCTATAGACCGCTATCGGGAAGAGAAGCAGGGGCCACTGCTACAACGTGCGGGTGCGATCTTTTCGACATTAACGTCAGGATCGTTTAGCAAGCTGATTGTGGATTTTGAACGGCAACCCATGGTCCTTGAGGGGCTTCGCTCCGATGGCAAGCTAGTTGGTATTTCTGGGATGAGTGACGGCACACGGGATCAGCTTTACTTGGCACTTCGATTGGCGGCCCTGGAAATGCATTTGGAACAAGCCATGCCATTGCCATTCATCGCAGACGATCTTTTTATCAACTACGATGATGTCCGATCAAAAGCGGGATTTGAAGCACTTAAGGCATTATCCGAACAGACTCAAGTTATTTTTCTTAGCCACCATGACCATTTGATTCCACTAGTTCAAGAGGTTTTTGGCAAACAAGTGAATGTTGTATGGTTGTGATGGGTAGCTTCGCTGTGTCTGCCAAGAAGAGACCAACGAACGATTAGAGATATCTGAATCAAAACAGGCTTCTTGGCGTGCGACGACTTTGGTTTTGTCAAATCCCTACAAACCGCTATCGATGCTATTCAACAGGCGGAGGGATTCAACGACACCCGCTCCGGTTACCAGCCAGTCGAATAAATGAGACTTGCATTATTTCACGGGCGAATACAATGGACTTGACCGTCTTTTGAAAAAAGGAATCCAATGAAATTCACCGTAAACCGGGAGCAGATAGTAGGTCCACTGCAACAAATAGCTCGCATCATTGATAAAAGGCAGACCTGTACGATCCTTTCGAATGTACTTCTCCAATGTCGTGATAGCAAATTGGTTATCACGGCTACAGATCTTGAAGTTAAGATCGTCATTCAATTGAACCTGAACGATATCCGCGTAGAAGGCAATATAACTTTAGATGCACGAAAGGTATTGGATAGTTGCAGGCTGTTACCTACCGGTAGCGATATCCATTTTGATTTGGAAGGGGACAAGATCAATCTGTCGTCAGGCAGTTGTAGTTATATACTGAACACGCTATCCGCTGATGATTTTCCGGAATTCAATCACACCGAAGCGGACACCTGCTTCAATGTCAAAGCAGAGAAATTGAAAGACGGCCTTGATAAAACGGCTTTTTGCATGGCTCTCAACAGTGAGAGGAATTACCTAAACGGGATAGAAATGACTATCAATGACGCCATGCTCAAGCTAGTAGCATCAGATGGTAATCGCTTGGCTGTGTACAAGGAAGATATTGGGTCAACAGGGGTCAACGCAAAAATCATAGTGCCCAAAAAGGCGGTTCAAGAATTAAGTTGTTTACTTGATGGATTGGAAGAAGATGTAGAAATTAGAGTTTCGAGAAACACCCTTGAGGCTTTATATAAAAACGTTGTTTTTTCTTCTAAGTTGGTGGCTGATAAGTTTCCGAATTTTGATCGCATAGTGAATCAATAGTTTTTGAATCCGATAATCGTAGATCGCGGGTTGTTAAAAGACTCGATAAAGCGGGTTGAGGTACTTTCCAACGAAAAATACAAAGGAGTGAG
>JAGXSU010000083.1 GCA_018333785.1 Methylomicrobium sp.
GCCTGATCAAACGTTTCTCCAGGTTTAGCATCATTGGCCACAGATGAACCTGTCAAACGGGCAACCACAGCTGCCTTAGTTTCCCCTGGCCTAGCCTGGCGATTGATTTCTTCTTCTGTAAGCCGTTTATGATCTAACATCTTGGGTTTATCCTTGAGGCCAAATTGAAACTGGAAATGCGTAATAATCCGTCCTGATTTACGCTGGCCGTATTTAACCCACAAGTTGGAATGATCATTGATGTCAGCGACAGAAGGGTCGATGATGTATTTCTTAAAGTCCTTGATGGTTTTGTATTTATCCTGAACCTGAAAAATCTCCCTTAGCCAATCAACCTCAACTTCGCGCAAACCAACTGAAGCCCATTGGACTAAAATTTCATACAGCCTGATCGAGTAACTGCTTTTGAATTGGGCCACATATTTCAACTTATATGCGGTAAATTTCTGGGATAATTGTGATAGATAGGTGTAGCAGCTCGCGTTTGAAATCGGTCGGGCTCGCATTCAACGCTATTTTTGGCTCAAATTAATTGCAACTGAAATTACCCCCGGGCTCCCATTATCTGCAAATGAGCTTGCATTTATCCGCACCGGCTCGCAATCCATTTTCGTGGGCTCACTTTAATTGCAAATGAAAATCCTGGCCAACCCAATCAATATTGACGCTATCATGAAGTTTAAATTTTCCATTACGTTAAATAACTAAATATGCCGATAACCGAAGAACACATTCTGGAATGCTACGAAGCTTATATAAAGGGACATGCTTGCCCATACCCACAAGGAATGAACGCTACGTCAGCAGAAATGACCATGACATGGTTGGCTCATATCTTTAATGACCAGCGATGGAACCGTGCCTTTAACGAAATGCAGTGTCGCGTCGTGCTGGCAAGAATTCAAGCTGATTTTGGTGATAGGAGAGCGTCTGAGGTGGCTTTGTCTATCCAGCGAGATATTGAACTACGACACGAAAATTACGGAGTTCCCCAATATGCACATCGTCAAGCAATTGCAAGATATTTGATTTTGTAGCAAATTTGATAGACCGCTTTTAGCCTGGAACCGACAGCGTACCATTTCGGTATACCCCAGCGAGTCGTTCTGTTGAGACACTTTATTTGTCTCAATAGGGTTGTTTTGCCAATTTTGATATGGTACCTTCTAAGGCTCTAAATGCTAATGAGACACTATTGATTTATGGCACTCTACGGATATGCTCGCGTTTCCACTAACGATCAAGATTTTACTCTGCAAGAACAAGCATTACGCGCTGCTGGCTGTGAAGTCATCAGGGCAGAAAAAGTAACAGGTACAAGCCGGACTGATCGGACTGAACTTCAGGTGCTACTGGATTTCTTGCGGCGTGGGGACACGCTGGTTGTCACTCGAATCGACCGTCTTGCCCGTAGCATAAAAGATCTTCAAGACATCGTATACACGCTGAAGGAACAAGGTGTCACTCTAAAGGCGACAGAGCAACCTATCGACACGCGCAGTGCCGCAGGTAAAGCTTTCCTGGACATGCTGGGCGTTTTTGCCGAATTTGAAACCAATCTCCGGCGTGAACGGCAGATTGAAGGTATCGCTGCCGCCAAATCTCGCGGCGTCTACCGTGGTCGCAAGCCCTCGGTTAATACTGCCGAAATTCAGCGTCTTCGTCTCGAAGATAAACTGGGCGCAACAGAAATAGCGCGGCGGCTTGGTGTTGGTCGTGCCACAGTGTATCGCGCACTGGCTAACCGTGAACAACAAGCATAAGGTCATTCCAGTTGATTCACTTCTGCAATTGCGGCAGCGGCTTGATTGCTTGCCGCCGAAAAGTCCTGAACGAGCTACCCAGGTTGCGGCGGTAGCCGAACTGTACGGCATTTCAATAACAACCGTCTATCGAGCCCTACATGCCTTCCGAAAACCGCATGCCGCCCATCGTGCCGACCATGGCAAGCCACGGCTATTGCCACAAGCTGAATTGGAGCGCTACTGTGAACTGATAGCGGCACTGAAGCTACGCACCACAAACAAGAAGGGACGCCACCTTTCCACTGGACGAGCCATTGAGCTCATGGAAGACTACGGTGTGGAAACCGCACAGGGTTTGGTCAAAGCTCCCAAGGGGCTATTGCGCCGCCCAACGGTCAATCGCTATCTGCTGTTGTTGCGACTGGATCAGCCTCGCCTGTTGCGCGAACCACCAGCCGTTCGATTCCAGGCAGAGTATAGCAACGATTGTTGGCAATTCGACATGTCGCCATCCGATCTCAAACACATCGACAAACCTGAATGGATCGATCCATCAAAGGGACAACCGACCTTGATGTTGTTTAGTGTGGTGGATGATCGTAGTGGCGTCTGCTATCAGGAATATCGATGCGTGTATGGCGAAGATGCAGAGTCCGCGCTACGCTTTCTCTTCAATGCGATGGCAGCCAAAGCTGATGCCGGCTTCCCGTTTCAGGGGCGCCCCAAGATGATCTATCTGGATAATGGGCCGGTAGCCAAAAGCATGGTGTTCCAGAACGTGATGCAGGCACTCGGCATTGAATGGCAAACCCACATTCCGGCTGGCAAAGATGGAACTCGCACCACCGCTCGTTCTAAAGGTAAGGTCGAGCGTCCATTCCGAACAGTGAAAGAGGCGCACGAAACGCTATACCATTTTCATAAGCCGGAAACTGAGAAGCAGGCTAATCAGTGGCTGATGCGTTACCTGCTGAGTTACAACGATCAGAATCACCGCTCCGAAAAACATTCCCGTTTGACGGATTGGCTGACCCATTTACCCACAGAGGGGTTGCGCGACATGTGTACCTGGGAACAATTCTGTCGTTTTGCTCGTGAACGCGAATCGCGCAAAGTAGGTATTGATGCGCGAATTACGTTTCCCGGCACTGCTTACGAGGTGGAACCAGACATGGCGGGTGAGTCAGTTGTCATACTATGGGGCCTTTTCGACGACGAAATGTATGTTGAGTTCGATGGGGAAAAGTTTGGGCCTTACTACCCAATATCTGGCCCAATCCCACTGCATCGGTACCGCGCATTCAAGCGCGGCAAAGTCGGAGAACGTGCGGATCGAATTCGGGCATTGGCTGATCAGCTTGGCCTACCGATTTCAGCGCTGTCTGGCGACGATGTGCGATTGGTACCGCCTGCGGTGGCTGTGGATATACCTAAACAGCCCTTTGATGCCCAGATACTGGAATATACGTTTCCCAATGCGATTGCCGCCAAGTTGGCCATTGCTGACGACTTAGCCAAACCGTTAGCAAAACTTTCGGCATCTGACCGCGCTTTCATCGACCAGATTCTGGCCGAGACCCTGACGCGTAGCGTTGTGCTGTCACGGGTGCGTAGCTACTTCCGTGACCCAAAAAGAGGAGAAGAACATGCGAGTTGACGTGATGCAGCATTACGGACTTACACAGCCATTCAGTCAGACCGGATATTTCGAAACAGAGCTACACAAGCAGCTGCTCAAGGACATCAAGGGGGCCATCCAGGAAGGTCGGCTCATTGCTGTGTGCGGGGTTGTTGGTAGCGGCAAGACCGTGACCATGCGGCGTTTACAGCAGCAATTGAAGGAAGAAAACAAAGTCACCGTCTCGAAATCGCTGACGATCGAGAAGCACAGCGTTAAGCTGACCACGCTGATTGCAGCCTTATTCTACGATATCTCCACCGACAAGAAAGTGCATATACCCAAGGGCGAACAGCGCGAACGGGAATTGCGCGACCTCGTGCGTAAGAACAAGCGTCCGATCGCCTTGTTTGTCGATGAGGCACACGATCTGAACAGCCATACGCTAACCGGTCTGAAGCGTTTAATAGAAGTGATTGAGGATGGCGATGGCCGATTGTCCGTAATTCTTTCCGGACATCCGAAGTTACGCAACGATCTGCGGCGACCAACGATGGAAGAGATTGGTTTTCGTACCGATGTGTTCAATTTGGATGGTATTGCCGGCAGCCAGCGTGAATACATCCATTGGCTAATCAGTTCATGCACGAAGAGCGACATTGCCGTTGAATCCATTCTGACACAAGAAGCCATTGACCTGTTAGCTACGCGACTACGGACACCCTTGCAAATCCAACTACATCTCACTTTGTCACTCGAAGCGGGCTATCAAACCGGTGAAACGCCGGTATCTGCCGACTTGGTGGAATCAGTGCTATCACGTCAGCTGGACGATCTGGAACCAACGCTAACCCGCCATGGCTACCGCGTCAAGGACTTGGTCGAACAATTCGATACCAAACCAGCGGAAATCAAGGCGCTATTCAGCAATAGCTTGGACGCCACTCGTGCGGCTGAACTACGTAGCCAGTTTTTAGCAGCCGGTTTACCTATCTGATTAGGGTCTGAAGCCTGAATTTCATTTGCATTTATTGTGAGCCCACGAAAATGGAATGCAAGCCAAAGCGGATAAATGCAAGCTCATTTGCAGATAATGTGAGCCAGGGTGTAATTTCAGTTGCAATTAATTTGAGCCCAAAATAGCGTTGAATGCGAGCCCGACCGATTTCAAACGCAAGCCGTTACAGTTACGCGCTAGGCGAAAATGTCCTTGCGGAGGCGTATCACCGTTTTTTAGCATTTCCTGAAAACCAGAACCTTCACGGTAGGCGGGAATTTCAATCAAATATTCGGCTGCTTACTGGTTCCTTTCTCAATCGGACTGTTTCGTCCCAAGGACCGGCGACAATCGATTTATTTAATCCGTCGATTGGCGATTTCGTTTTGGAGCGTTATGCCGGAGATGCTGTCGCGCTTCGTCTTGGAATACAAAGCCTAAGGACGCTCCGATCATTAATTACCCTGCGAAGTCTTCAGAGTAATGAGCACCTGTCTACAGCGGACACAAAATCGATTTGTGATGCGTTAATTGGACATTTCGCTGAGAATAAATTTGATGGTGTAGGCGTTGCCTATGTTTCAGCACTTTGTGATGTTTATAGAGGCTGCGGTGGCTTTGATATTAACGCCTCAGCAGCTTTGCGTGCTTCCGTTCTATATATTATTAATAAAGGCATGGGAGAGGCAACGGATGATTCGTTCGAGATTGTTGAATGGAGTGTTGAGAAAAGTATCGTGACTCCTGAGCAGGCATTGAGTTTCATCGCAGGCAATATTAATATTGTTAATTCATACACCGAAATACAGGCCATATCATCCCTTTTGTTGGTGATCCCGGAGGGCACGCCTAAGTATAGGGAGATAATTCAATCAGTAAAAGAACATGTAATCGAAGTAGTGTCGGATAACTTTTCTGAATTTATTGATGCGGACGTAGCATTTTCGATGGTTGACTATGAGGATGATGGAGCTGCTGGCAATGAGTTGAAGAAGTTAATCGAAAAGGAGCTTATAGGTCTTGGGCTTGATTTCTGCGCAGACGATGTTAGTAGTATCTTGGAGTCGTATGATGTGACTCAAGGGTTGTATGATTATTACCACAATTTACACGAAGAAGATGAGCCAAGGTCAGAAGGACCAGCGATATTTGCTATCGATGAAATAGATGATCTATTTGATAGAGGTTAAAATTCGCTCAAGCATAACAAGTGGAGAAATACGATATGTATCGTAAATTCTTTACTAAGCCGAATGTCTGAAATGGGTCGCTATGTTGAGCTTAACATAGTGACCCCTATGTGTAGTTGCTAACTATGTGTATATGCAGTTTTGTCCATGATGTCCGCCCTTGAGATCTATCACTTGGGGCGAACCTCAACTACACATAATTTCAAGGCTTAAAGTAGTAGCATCAACCGGCCATCGGTTAGCTAACATAAGCCCAATGTTGATTCCGCCTCATTTGATGCTTATTGGTAACCATGAAATCCCAAGGAAGGGTGCCAAATAGCCAACTGATTGACTGGCGCCGAACATGATTTACTAAAGTTACTGAAGGCACTGAATTTATTACTCCAGGACACCGACAAAACTATGTGAAGCTCAGAGCTACTCATATTGGCCATAACCAAAGCGCAATA